>JAPLCZ010000290.1 GCA_026391915.1 Bacteroidota bacterium
GGGAGAAGCTTTTGTTGATAAAGGAATTGAGCTATATGAAGAGCAACAAAAGCAACAGCAAAAAAGTTATCTTGAACGAATGGCTATTAAATTACAGATGCAATTAGTCCCTCTTGATTAAGGTGTGTCCTCAGGATAGTAGTAATCAACTCTGCCTTTTATATTAAAAAGCAAAGCTGGTGCATCTGCACAAATGCATGTCGGGCTTTTTTTATTCCATGATGGATAAGCCCCAAAAAATCTGCAATTTTGCACCACTTTTAAAATGCAGAAATACGAATTTAAAAAATAATAAACCATATAAATGAAATAGCCCTTAACGACATAGGAATATAAACCTATAAAATTACTTAGGGCGTATTCCATCTGACAATTAAAAAAACAAATTATATACAGATGAAATTACTAAAATTGCTGGCTGTTGCCATGCTAATCCTCAACATGACTACAAACGCACAAGACTACAAATGGGTGGAGAAAAAATCTCCTGATGGAAAATACACTTACAAAACGGTGAGTAATGACCCCCTTGGAGTGCGTGTTTACACCCTCAAAAACGGACTTACTGTTTTGCTATCCGTAAACAAAGCCACACCCCGCATACAAACTTATATTGCTACCAAAGCAGGTAGCAAAAACGACCCCCATGATAACACAGGGCTTGCACATTATTTAGAGCATATGCTTTTTAAAGGCACTAATAAATATGGAACTAAGGATTGGGCAAAAGAGAGTGTACAATTAGAGAAAATTCATGACCTCTACGAAAAGTATAACAAGACAACTGATGCTGCACAACGCAAAAAAATCTATCATGAAATTGATTCCGTTTATGGGGAGGCAGCGAAGTTTGCTATTGCCAATGAGTATGATAAAATCACACAATCTATAGGTGCAAAGGGGACTAATGCATTTACATCCGTAGAGCAAACAGTGTATGTAAATGATATCCCCGGCAACCAATTAGAGAAATGGCTTTTGATAGAAGCAGAGAGATTCAGATATCCAGTGTTGCGCCTTTTCCATACAGAGTTAGAAGCAGTGTATGAAGAGAAAAATATTGGCTTAGACCGTGGCATCAATAAGATGTATGAAAAGCTAATGGAACAACTTTTTACCAAACATACTTATGGCACACAAACCACTATTGGCACGGTAGAGCATCTTAAAAATCCATCACTAAAAAAGATTAGAGATTACTACAATACTTGGTATGTGCCCAACAATATGGCAATTATCCTTGCAGGAGATTTTGATGCTGACAAAACCATTGAGATGATTGAATTACAGCATGCATATTTTCAGTGGGCAACCTAAGGAAGGACAAACTTTGGTAGAAGTAAAAAATCTATTATTAGAGCAAATTGAAAAAGTAAAAAAAGGTGAGTTTGATGAACAACTTCTTAAGAGTATTATCGCCAACCAAAAGGTTGAGAAAATGCAACAGTACGAAGAAAACCAAGGCAGAGCTACTGCCATTATGGATGCATTTTGCATGGGCAGAGATTGGGCAGATGTAACAGCTAGCCTTGACCAAATGAACGTGGTGGTGTACAAACAAAAAGGCGAAGACAAAACAGTTGTAAAAGTTGATAAGCCAGAGATACATCCTGTGGAAGTAAACCGTGAGGATAGGTCAGACTTTTTAAAGATGATACTTGCTATGCCCTCCAACAATATGCAACCGCAGTTTATTGATTATGCTAAAGATATTCAGCAAGCAAAAACCACAGGCGGTGTGCCCATCTATTATGTAAAAAACACTGAGAACAAACTTTTCTCACTCTACTATGTTTTGGATATGGGAAAAAACAATGATAAAAAATTACCTATTTCTGTGGGCTTGCTTCAGTTTTTGGGCACGGATAAATATTCTGCGGATGACATCAGCAAGGAGTTTTATAAACTTGCCTGCAACTTTGGCGTAAATACCACTGATGAACAAACCTTTATTTACCTCAATGGATTAGAAGAAAATTTTGATGCCTCGGTAGCATTATTTGAGCACCTGCTCACCAATGCCAAGCCTGACCAAAATGCCCTGAACTCCATGATAGCACGCACCCTAAAAGGTAGGGCAGATGCTAAACTTAATAAGGGCGTTATCCTGCAACAGGCATTGCGTAACTATGCTATTTATGGTAAGAATAATCCTTTCACTAACATCCTTTCTGAGGCAGAATTAAAGAGCCTAAAAGCCGATGATTTGGTGAATACTTTACGCAATATCACTACCTATCAGCACAAAGTTTTTTATTATGGTTCAAGGGATTTAGCTGCTGTAAATACTACCTTAAGCAAACTGCATAAAACTCCTGCTGCTTTAAAACCATACCCAACCCCAACAGCATTTGTCCGCAATGATAACAAAGAAAACATTGTGTACTTCACCGATTATAAAATGGTGCAGGCAGAGATTCTTTGGGTAAATAAATCGGGGATTTACAGCGCCTCTAAGCAACCAACCGTTTCCCTCTTCAATGAGTATTTTGGTGGCGGTATGAGTAGTATTGTTTTCCAAACTATCCGTGAGAGCAAAGCCTTGGCTTATTCTTCTTACTCCAGATATACACCCCCAACAAAGGCAAACGACCCCTACTATATCATTGCCTATATTGGCACACAAGCAGACAAAATGAATGATGCCATACCTGCCATGAATGAACTCTTAAATGATATGCCCAAAACAGAAAAATCTTTTGATGATGCTAAACAGTCTTTGCGCAACCAAATAGAAACGGATAGGGTGCGCAAAATCAATCTTTTGTTTAATTATGATAACGCAAAACGCATGGGATTGGACCACGACATTCGCAGTGATGTATATACAAAATCTCAAACCCTTACCTATGCTGATATCAATACTTTCTTTGTAGATAATTACAAAGAAAAACCTTTTTCTTATTGCATCATTGGTAGCAAAGACAAAATAAAAACTACTGACCTTGCCAAATACGGCAGAGTAGTAGAACTAAGCTTGGAAGAAATTTTCGGGTATTAAAAAACAATTCAAAATTCAAAATTTGAAGTTTGAAATTAAGGCGGCTGAGAGGTCGCCTTTTTTGTTTTATCCTCATGAATTGGCTATGATAACATTAAGCAGTGCTGAAGGCTGGTGATTTTTTGCGAAGCAAAAAATCACCAGCCTTCTTTTATTCAAATTCAAAATTTGCAGTTAAAATTAATTTCAAATTAAGAACTTCAAATTTCAAACTGATTATACTACTTCACCCCAAACTCCCTTACCTGCGTTACATAATAATCAGTGCCTTTTTGTTTGTGGGTAAATACCACAATTTTGCAGTTTTCGGGTTTCCATTTGGCATCCATTGTTGAGTTGAATTTAATACTAAAGGTGGTGCCTTTGGTGTAGTTGCCCAGCATCTTTATGCCTTTGTGGGCATATACATATTTGCGTAGGATATGTTCATGGTGGTAGGATAGATTCCATCCTGTAATTGATTCTTGCGGACCAATAATTCCATTTTCAATTACCATGATGGATATATATTCCGAGTCTGCAATTGCTGCGGCATAATGCACTTTAATCTTTCCAGAAATTGTCCCAAGCGAGGCATCGTATTTTACTTCTGTTGAATCTATTTTTACTATTGACTTCTTATCAATTTCTCTTACAAGATATGCAGCCCATTTGTTTCTATCAGTAATTACTAATGTATCTCCCCCAAAAGCTTTTCGGTTGAAAATACCCAATGGCATTTGACCTGGCACATGGAACATTTCACCTACATCGGTTCCGTCTTGAGTGCGCAAGTCTTGTATTGATACATCCATAGGCTTGGCAATTAAACCAAAAACTGTAGCAGAAGAATGAATCCCAACTGAAACAATTCTATTAGGATAAGCCACTTTAAAGGCGGCAATTTTTGCATGACCATCTGGGCAATTAAGGCAGTGTTCTCCAGTAAAATCTTCAAGCAACATTACCTTGGTGTAAGAGGTGGCAGAGTCCGCTTCAAAGTTCGGGTTTCCTTCTACTGTTAATTCTTCCCCAACAACAGGTGGGGTTAGGTCAATGCCTGTGTATCTTTCTTTGCATGCAAATAGAAATGCTGCTGCGGCAAATACTATAATTATTTTGTTCTTCATGTTCTTTTAAAAGTTAGTTGATAGTCCGAATTTAACACCAATAAAAGCAGGCTCTACACGGCAAACACCACCTGTGCAAACCACACCTTCCACTTGTTTTACATAGCCTAAAGTTACCCGCGTTTGGTTATAAGAGTATGCCCCGAATATGGAGTAGTAATGCACCATATTTTTTGTGTCTTTGGTATTCACCATATCTGATACTGAGAACGAATAATGCGGTGCCCAATTGAACTCCACCAACCCAAAAGCAAAGTTGCCAAGGTCTTGTTTGGTGAACATATATTGCCCCTCTACCCTAATGGATTTACGCAAGCCTTTATCAATTTTGATAGACCACTCTGTGTAAGGCGTAAGGGCTTTCACAAGCTTTGCATCTGCCTTGGCTTGGTAGCGTTCCTGATTATATTCCAGATATTGCAAACCAATAATGCTGCGCACACGCCTGCTCATTTTTACGGTATAATCTCCACTGTATTCTTTGTATAATAATTCCTTTCTATCAGGCATGGTGATCTTGGCAAAATTGAGGTTGATGGTATGGTGGTCAAATGGAGAATAAGTAACCTCTGCCTGTACTGCTTCCTCACCTTGGTCTCTGGCAGAAATACCATAACGGGCAGGCAACCTAAAAGCATGTTGTTTGGAGAGAGGGGGCAAGAAACTTATAGCACCCACCAAGAATTTATCATCAGGGGAAGTGCGCAAAATAAAGCTCTCTGTTTTTTTGTACTGAAGATTAACCCCAATGCCCGGGTGCGAATAGTTTAGTACGCCATAAATCACTTTACCATCTTTATTTTTCAAATCAAACTGAGAGAAAGAAGTTTCATAATAAATAGCCTCCTTGGTTTTGCCTGCATACTCAGTATAAAGGCTGAACTCACCAACTCTAAGGGTGTTATAAAATGAGTAGGCAAACACATTATAAGAGGGGATAAATCTATCCTTTAATTCCAACGCATTAATCCTTGAAGCCAATTGGTCAATGGTAGTTTGGTCTAAGGTTCTATTCACCAATCCTGCCCCTGTTACAAAGCTTAGGTATTTGCCAATGCCCCAAATTTTCTCTGTATTTATTCCCTTAATTACTCTTGGGTGATACCCAAATCTATTCTTCTCTAATCCTGTAAAAGCCTTAATCATAAAGCTATCATTAGGGGTAAATTTTAGGCGCACACCATTCATGGCGTAATCCTGCCCTATGGCTCTTTCTTCAAAAGAACGGAAGATAATTCCGCTACCAAATTGGTCATAAAAAGAACCTACAGTTACATTAAGTTTCCCGAAATCTTTACTGGCAGAATAATATCCTAATCCCTGCCCTGTATAAGCCTCGCTAGGGTTAAGCAATGGTGAGTTATGGTAGAGGTCATGCCTTACAATAATGGTTAAATCCTTATACCTGTAGTTGAGTTGAAGCCAATCTTCTGCGGAAGAAAGTTCATGCAGATACTGGGTAGTGCCTGTACCAATTTTAGCATTATATTGATAAGCAGATGCCGCTAATTGCAAATCACCGGAGAGGGTACCAACATCCTGCGCATTGCTGATAAAAGGAATTAACAGCAGAAGAAATAAATATCTTTTCATGAGAAAGTATTAAGTGGTCAAAATTAGGAATAAATAGAGTTTTGTGTTTAATGTTTAATGTTGGGTTTAGAAATGCACGCATAGCCAACTCCAAAAAACAATTTCATATTTTGGGTAATTGCCATACCTTTGCACACTTAATTATTAACAGAAATGAAACGGACGTTCCAACCATCAAACAGAAAGCGCAGAAATAAACACGGATTTAGAAGCCGAATGAAAACTGCTGCAGGACGTACAGTAATAAGAAGACGCAGAGCTACAGGTCGTAAAAAACTATCTGTTTCTTCTGAGATTCCATCTAAGCGATAATATTTTCCGGTGTGCTTACCCGCCTTACCTTTAAAAAGCAGGAAAGGCTTTGCAGCCGAAAGATTATAGACTCACTATTTACAGGCGGAGGAGTTTCTTCCGCTTTTTGTTTTCCATTAAAAGCTGTTTGGCGGGTTTGTGCCTTGCCGGAGAATGTGCCTGCGCAAATTCTTTTTGTAGTCTCTAAAAAGAACTTCAAAAAAGCACATGATAGGAATCGCATTCGTAGGCGACTCAAAGAAATTTACCGCCTCAATAAAAGTAATTTCTTCTTGCCATTAGCAGAGAAGAAATTGCAGTTGGCAGTAGTGGTGATGTACACCAGCAAAGAAGAATTGGACTACAGCCAACTTCAGCAACCCCTTATTAATTTACTCAATAAAATTCTGGAAAGTGCTCAACAAAATCCTCAGCTTCCTGCCCCTACTGCTGATTAAGTTTTACAAATACGCCATCTCTCCTCTCCTGCCCAACGCTTGCAGATATACCCCCACTTGCTCAGAATATGGCATTGAAGCCATACAGAAATATGGCCCCTGTAAAGGAACTTACCTTGCCCTAAAAAGAATTTTAAGTTGCAACCCTTGGGGTGGGCATGGGCATGACCCCGTGCCGTAAGAAATTTTTGGTTTGGAATAGTTCTGCTTTTCACCATTCACCTTTTTCCATTTCATGGCATAAAGCCTCAAAAACTTTAATAATATCATGAAAAAACAAATGACTCTTGCAGCGCTGCTACTGATGGCAACCTGCACCTTTGCGCAACTCAAAACTACCAAACTATCCATCTTTAAAAATGGAATGTTTTACCAGAAAAAAGAGGGCACCCTAAGTGTGAGTAACCGCACTGCCTACATTCCACTGCCACCAAATGCCCTGCTGGGTACCTATTGGGTTACCCCGGGCAGGGATGTTAAAATTAACCAAATTGAGTTTAGGGATGATACTTTAAAATCAAAACGAAAAATAAGAACTTATGCTGATATGCTGCGCTACAATATTGGCAAAAGCATCAACCTAAGGGTGCAGCACGGGGAGAAGGATTCACGGGCAATTACTGGCACGTTGGTGGATTTTTATGAGCTTAATAATATGCTTAAAATTAAAACCAATGATGGCAAGATGGCAATCATCTTTACCCAAAACATAGTGGATATTGATTTTGATGCCAGCATGAATGATACTTATATGGCAGATAGCACTGCCCGCCGTGGCAAAATATATCTTGATAGAGCTACAGATAATCTGTTAGTAAATGTGGTATCCATGCAAACAGGGATACAATGGGCACCTAGTTATATCATCAAATTAATGAATGAAAAAGAAGCCCGCCTAGTGATGAAAGCAACTATTGAAAATGCGGTTGAAGATATTGATGGGGCAGAGATTGACCTAGTGGTAGGCAGCCCACAAATGTATTATGGTGGGCAGCAGGACCCCGCACTTACCCCCATGGTAAGGGATAACCTTAGTGTGTGGAGCTATGCCGGAGATAATCCGAATCCAAGCGGCAAAACTCGCTACTTAAATAAAAATATGGGCTTGCAAAACAATACTTATTATCACGCCAATATGCAAACCTTGACGGGCACTTATGATGGCAGTGGTATAGATAGAGTAAGCGAAAATATTATTGATGAAAAAGGAGAGGAGTACAATGCGGAGGGGGAGAAAATAGCAGACCTTTATTTCTACAAAACAGGGAAGATAAACCTACACAAAAATTATAAAAATGAGGTGCCTATTTCATCTAATAATATCCCTTATAAAGATGTGTACGAAGCCAGCATTTGGGATATTACTAATTATGAAGCCAACCGAACTGTTTACCAAGACCCCAATAACAGGATTGATGTGTATCACTCTATAAAGCTCAGTAATAAAACTGGCGCACCCATTACCACAGCCCTCATTTTTGTACTCAATGCTAAAGAAGAACCCTTGGCCCAAGACCAAATAACTTATACCCCCGCTAATGCAGATGCAGTGGTGCACCTCAGCAAGGCAATTGATGTAACAGTTAAAAACAAAGAAGAAGAAATTAGCAAAGCTGATAAGTACAAAAAACTGGGTAAATTCTATTATGATAAAGTAACCTTAAAAGGCAGTATTGAGGTAATGAATTACCAAGACAAACCCATAGTGCTTAATGTTAAAAAAGCGGTGAAGGGTGCAGTAACCAAAAGTGATGGAGGCAAAGCCACCAAATCAGGTAAGTATATTGTACTAAACCCCCTTACCAATATGGAGTGGGATGTAAACCTTGCCGCCAACGAAAAGAAAACTATTACCTATGAGTATGAAGTTTTGATAACAGCCGGGTACTAAAAAATAATCAGTTTTCAGTTGACAGTAATCAGTAAACCTCCAAGGTTTTAGTAACCTTGGAGGTTTTATTTTTTATTAGTTTTTGAGTATTGATACACATCCTTCCCCAACCTCTCTAAAAAAGGAAAAGCAATGTAGTTGTACTCATATTTATCATCATAAAGGATGCCATCTGCATTGGTATAGATAACGGCAGAAAGCATGAATTCTGTTTTTGTTTTGGGGTCAAAAAAGTAGGCGCAATCCGCAGTGAAACCTAAAGCCTGCCCTACAATATTATAGATTTTGAGACTGGAATCAGAGAGGGATAGCTTAGGGTTTTTGCCATAATAAAGGTACTTTTTATAGGCATCAAAATAGGTAGAATCTGTTTTGTAATTTGGGTAATCGCTTTGAGCAGGATACATGGAGAGATACTTTTTCAGGAAGGTGTAATCATCATCCGTAAGTTTAAATCTTTTCCTTTTCCTCACAGACTTTGGGAACAAAATGGATTTCAGGATTTCGGTTTCATCACTTAAAGAAACAGAATTATTGTATTTAAAATTCTTGGGTTTGTAAACAATAGCCGTATCCACCAATCTGCCTTTTCCAATCAAAATATCACCTAATGGGTTGCTGAGTTGCTTGGGGTAAAATGCGCCCTCTTGGTCATAGAGAATCTCTCCTTTGTTATCATAAAAACTAATTGGGTTTGTGTGGCGATTCATCAGTGTATCACAGCCCCAAAACCTATGAAGTATTCGCACTTTCTTATACTTTTTCTTAGCCAGATTTTTATGAACATACTCCTGCCCTAAGAATTCATAGGCGCGGTTAAAGGCCATATTATCACTTACCAAAAGCATCTTTTTTATGTACATCGCCAAGGAGGGGTAGCCATCTTTTGAGGTGGTATCTTTAGCTTCGGGAGTTTGGCAATCATAGTCGGTGGCGGTAATCATTCGGCTGTTTTTATCCAAGCCATCCACCTCCAATTCATTGAGTTTTTGCAATGCCAAAGCGCAGACAGGCAGCTTCACCAAAGAGGCGGGATAGAAGTATTCTTTCTCATTTAATCTATAGGTGTATTGCGTAAATTTAGGCGTACCGTTTTTCTTTCTTTTTATCTGCGTATAGATAATTTGTAGGCGGTATTTAGCGGGGCTATCCAATACTAATTTCACTATGGAAGAGGTGTCTTTTCTGAGTAGATTTTCTATCAGTTTTTTATCCTGTGCATTCCCAATTAGAGAAATAAAAATGAATACAAACAGAAAGAGAAAAAAGAATTTAGAGGTATTCAAAGCTTAAAACTGAATAAGCTGTTGCGTGCCGGAGATAGCGTTGAAATCACGCTGTTTAGAGTCTGTGATATTCTTGCTTTTTGCAGGGCGGTAAACCAATTTATAGCTGCCGGGTTGCAATAAAAATTTAGAGGCAGGCTCATTGAATTTCCCAGTAGCATCAGTTACCCATTCTTGTTTTCCATCACGCACAATATAGATATCAGCAATTAAATCTTCTTTGTAAGTAATAGCCAATTCGCAGGGTTTGGGGATGTCAATTTCTACTTTTTGGTCAGCACCAATCTTAACATTTTTTTTAATGATTCTTGGCAGGGTGAGGATTTCAATATCATACTCACCTACCAAATAATTAACGGCAGTATAGAGGGGCTGCACATTCACAATCTCCGCCTTCCCTGCTTGCCTGATGATAGCTTTCATATCATGGTATTTATCACTGCCGGAAGTGATTTTCAGTTGCCCTTGTGCAGCATCTATCTTTATAATATTATGTTGATTTTTCTTGAGTTGCCTTGCGGTTTTAACAATCGCAGGCAACGTATCCGGTAGATTTTTTTTGTTGAGGGTATGCATAAAATGATAGGCGTTTTTGGCGGTAGAAGCATCCTCAAAATCCATCTCTACATTGGTGATGGTAGGTTGGTCTTTGGCATCCAAAAGATTTACCTGCACGGTAGTATTTTCCATAGCGTGGGAAACAACTTTTGTGAGTAGTTCATTAAGTTTTTTCTTGTCTTTAGCATAGAAATAATTGCCCACACAATCAAAGTTTTTCATCTTTTCTTCTGGCAAACCAATACCAACAACATAAGGTTTTAGGGTGATTTGTTTTGCCTGCAATTCCGCAGAAGCATCGCATGGATTTCCGCCACATTCTTCAATGCCATCTGTAATTAAAATCACTACATTATTGGCTTTAACATCCGGGAAATCCTTAGCACATTCTTTCAAAGAATAAGCAATTGGAGTGTAACCATTCGGCTCTACTTTGGTGATGAAATCCGTAATCTCTGTAGCATTATTTTTTTTGAAAGGAACTACCAATCGGCTATCAGTGCAATTATGTTCCGGCACTGAATATTGGTAGCCATAGCATCGCAGCGCAATCTCAACATTAGGTACTTTTTTGAGGCTATCTACTAAATGGATTAACACCTTTTTGGCGGTAGTCATTCTGTCCTCCTTATCCCACATTGCCGTCATGCTTTTAGAGCAATCAAAGATAAAAAGAATACGGGTTTTTTGTTTGGTTTGGGAAAAAGTATTGAGAGAAAAAGCTAAGAATATCAACACCAAAACAGCCATCCGTTTCCTGAAAAAAGTTTTGATAATTGCTGCAGTCATGTTTGGTTTTGTTGAACAAATATACAATAAATTCCAACTTCTCTAAAATGCCCTACCCAACCCCACTACCCATCTAAATTTGAAATGATCAGGGTCAGTCTTAGGCGTTGAATTCATGAAAAAAGGAACATCAAAACGCAAGGTAAAGGGTTCTGTTTTTTGTAATCTCCTTCCCCAGCTTTTTATGGAAAGTGTAGTGCCTACTCCGGCATCCATTCGCACATCAGCAAGGGTAGGAAGTTTGGCAGAAGTGGTATAGTTTATTTTCCCTGCATCATAGAAGGCATAAGGTGTTAAAAGCATATTCCATCTAAGTATAGGTAATGTGAATGGTAATGAGATAAACTCCAACTCCGAATTGATGGATAAACCTGAAGTCCCTTTATAAGTTAAGTAAAAACCCGAGTCATTTTTTTCGGGTGCGAGGTAGCCCGCGTAGCCTCTTAAATTAAGTCCACCGCCTGCATGAAAATGATTAACTCCTGCACCGTAACCCATCCAATCCTCAGGTACAAAACCGCGGCTGCGAGTAAATTTATTTTCCATCATTTCTTCAGGGTTTGCACCTGCTAAATAAAGCTGGGACTCTGGTGCTACATTGCTACCAGATGTGCAGCTTGCGAAAAATCTATTCTTCCAGATAAGGGATTTTGCTAACACTTTATTAAGGTAAATACTACCTGCAATTGTGGTGTAAGAATAATCACTCAATACCGAAGAGGATTTGAGTGAAGCATTCATAGTTCCATTAAAAAAACCACCCAAATTAAATGGATGTTGGTAGGTAACATTCAAAGTATTGTTTTGCTTTTGGGTATTCCATTCGTTGGGTAAAAGCAAATAATCCAATGAGGCTGTATTATTTCTGTACAAAGTTTTTGTGTAGATGGTCAGCGTATTCTTCCCATTTATTTTCTTCTCAATCCCGAGTTTAGTGTAATACAATCCATCCAACAAACGGGCATTGGCAAACCAACTTAAATCCCTGTCTGCATTAAAGAAATTATCGCGGTAGCTAAAAGAAAAATTGATGAGTTCATGTTTGTTATTGGCAAAGCGATTATCCATTCCTAGTCCTGTATTTCCCCAGATGGTAGCCTCAAAAATATGCCTCATCATAAAATAATTACCACTAAAATGTAGCCCTGCTTTTATACCATCCACACTGTTGTACCAGATATCGGGTCGCCAAAGCATTTCATAAATGCGCCTATCCAATGGGTTCTGCACCTGCGAATCAAACCTCCACCGCACAGGGCACTTATAAAAATTATTTAGCATATTGGCATCTGCCAAACGCCATGTGGTATCAATAATAATATTGGTGATTTTGCCCCCTACATTAATGGTGGTTTTGTACTCAGGCTGCACCTTATCCCAACCCAACCACATGGGCAAAATGGTGGCATCAGTCATCTTCACAAAATAATCGTTGGGTATGTGGAAACTTTGTTTTTTGCACCCCTTGGTAAACACCGTAAAATCCAATGGCATCTGCATTTTACCATTACGCGTAAAGGTGATGGTATATTTACCAAAGGAGTCCTTATGAACCTTTTTAATTCCATAGTCAATGGTCTTATTGGTCTCTAGCCATTCATCAAAAAACCAGTTTAAATCTGCATGAGTATAGTTGATAATTGAGTTACGGAAATCCTCTGGATACGGGTGGCAAATCTTCCATTGGTTAAAGTAATTACTCATTGCTTTTTGGAAAAGTTCATCACCCAAAGTGTATTGCAGATTATACAGCATGGTAGCCGTTTTATAATACACCTGCCCATAGCCGCCGCCATGCCCAAGCGCCCCGTTAAAATCATCAGAGTGGGTATTGAGGGTGGTATTATCCATACTCATAGCAGTGCGAATGTAAGGCTGAATTATAGACCTTTCTCTACTGGTTTGCGGCTTGCTAAACCTCCTTATATATTTATCTTTGGGTGGATAATAATCAGGGTACTCACCCAAAATACTTTTCATACTCCACTCAGTGAGGAATTGTGTAAACCCCTCATCCAGTAAAGCGCGGTAAGTTTCGTTATTGCCTATCATCCCAAAGAACCACTCATGCCCTACTTCATGTGCAATCACAAAATGATTCCCTGGGTCAGTGCCACCACAGAGGGTGAGCATTGGATATTCCATGCCGTCACGGGCATCTGCCACTACTATTTTTGGCCATGCATACATCCCAAAATCTTTGGAGTAGCATTGGATTACTTTCTTAATAAATTCAGGCGTTGGCTGCCAGCCAAAGACCTCACCTTCCTGCGCCAAGGCAACTATTTTGATTCCATTCCATTCGGTTTCCCCCATGCGGTAACTGGGGTCAGCAGTCCATGCAAAGTCATGCACATTTTCAGCATGGAAGCGCCAAGTTCTTTTGGCAATCCCCGGCTGCACTATCTGCGTAATCATTCCCTTTTTCTCAGGACGTTTTTTGAAATTACTTAAGTCAATCTTCTGCCTGAAATCATCTGGCAACGCCTCTTTTGGATTTTGTAAAATCCCCGTTGCCTCTAGCACATACTCATGCGGCAGTGTGAGGGAAACATCATAAGTTCCGTAATCCCCATAAAATTCTTTGCCCAAATGCTGGTCAGTAGTCCATCCAAACTTATGGTCATACACGCTGATTCGCGGATACCAATGCACCCCGTCATAATGCTTTACGCCATCATGTTTAAAGAGTTTCATGCGGCGGCGCACACCCCCCTTTTCATCAAAATAAGTATTGAAAGTTATTTTGAATTTTATGCTGTCATGCGGCAATAAAGGTTCGTTAAAATAAACCTTCATAATCGTATTATGATATTCAGTCTTTACGGGTATGAAATAGTATGTTACATTACTTCTATTTGGATTAATACTCCCTCTAGATGAGTCTTGAATTTTTGGTTGGTAATAGAGTTCATAGACGTCCTTTATCAAAGTGCCAAATCCATTTTTCTCACTCTCACCATACACTGGTTTTTCATTATTTTCTTTGGTAAGTCCATCCAAATAACTACCCGGCTGGAAAGCATTTTGGTAGAGGTGGAAGTACGCAAAGGTTAATGTATCAGGGCTATTATTATAGTAGGTAAGCCACTCATTGCCTACAATCAAATCAAATGAATCCAACACCTCCGCCTCTATGGTGTAGTGCACATCCTGCTGCCAATACCCAAGATATGGGGGGCGGTTTTTCCAATAATATTTATTCTCCGCAGTACGGAAATTATCTTGTGGGTAGGTGTACTTCTGCCCTATTGCTTCTTTACAAAAAAGAAAAAGAAGCAGCGCTGCAATCAGATTTTTTAGCATTGATGGTCTGTTGATAGTTATAGGGCAAAGCTAAGATTGAATTCAGAATTTAAAAGTTCCAATCTTTAAACCTCCCTCCCCTCCAATTCCTTAACTCTTAACCGCACCTCCTGCGGGAATGGGATTTTGTGGTTGTTTTTAAAATCATAGAACACCATTACATCATGGGCTTCGGCGGCAATTTCACCATCAGCATTTAGGATGATATGCTTAAAACCAAAGCTGGAGTTTTTGATAAATGCCATCTTTGCGCAGATGGTTATTTCACCCGGATGGAAAAGGGGCTTATAGAAATTGCATGAAACCGAAGCCAACATGGGGCCTAAGCCAAGGCTCTCAAAATCCTTCATCAAACCTACCTGAGCCCAATAATTTACTCTGGATGCCTGCACATATTTTACAAACATTACGTTATTGATGTGCCCAAAAATATCCATCTCACTCCAATCAGTTTTTATGGATAATTTTATAGGGAAGTCAGCGGGGTTAAGGTGGTGGGTTGTCATGGGTTCAAAAGTAAAACGGACTTTGGATTAATCCATAAATTCCTTTTCAGCCGATGTCTCCCAAAACTGTTGGAAAGATTGAAAATGGTGTCACCCTGAGCTTGCCGAAGGGCGAATAACATGGTTCGGCAAGCTCACCATGACATCGTCTGGGAAATAAGTTGCAATTTTGCAGTCATAAAATTTACTACCCATGACCCACACCTACCAACTAACAGGCATGACCTGCACCAGCTGCGAAGCCAAAGTAAAAAGCAATTTATTAGCCTTGCCTGATGTAACTTCTGTTGAAGTATCTAAGGATGATAATTCAGCAACCATTAGTATGGCGCAACATATTTCTTTAGCCAATTTGCAAGAAGCTATTGGCGGTAAAGAAAGCAAATATCAAATCAGCGCAACGCAGCATAATGAGGTGGCAGAGGAGGCGAAATCTTGGCTTGCCACTTACAAACCTTTGCTCATCATCTTTGCTTTTATTACAGGCATTTCTTTACTCACAGCGCGCACAGGTGATGAAATAAATGGAATGCATTTTATGCAAAATTTTATGGCGGGCTTCTTTATCACATTTTCGTTTTTCAAACTCTTAGATGTAAAAGCCTTTGCCGAAACATATTCCATGTATGATATTGTTGCCATGAGAATAAAATCCTACGGCTACGTTTATCCTTTTATTGAGTTGGCATTAGGTATTGCCTACCTCATAGGTTTCTATCCATTCGTTACCAATATTGCAACCCTTATAGTAATGGGCGTTAGCATTATTGGCGTATTGCAAAGCGTATTGAATAAACAAAAAATACAATGCGCCTGCCTTGGTTCCGTTTTCAATTTACCCATGAGTACCGTTACCATTATTGAGGATGCCCTAATGATTGCAATGGCTGGCGGGATGCTGGTTTTGATGAATTAATTTCCTTCCAAAAAACCTCCGTATATTGCACTACTTTTCACCAATGAAACAGTTCATCTCCATACTTATTATTCTTTGTTTCCTTGCATCTACTGCGGGGTTTAGTATGGATATCCACCATTGTGGCGGCAAAGAATCTTATAAAGTTTTTGGTATTGATTTCAATAAGCATTGCAATTGCAACCATGCAGATGAGGGGCATACCAACAAATGCTGCCATGATAAAAAGGTAGAAATTAAAGGTGAGAAAAAAGATAAAATTTCCGCCAAAACAGTTGCTGCCAAATGCAGTATTAAAGAGGTTTTATTTTTTAATCAGCCACACACAACTACTCCAAAAAGAGTAGTGTTTTTTGTACATCATTCTCCTTTAAAACCGGAACATCCTCCTGGGTATTCTCCCCCTGTTTATTTGCGGGGCGGGGCTTTTCTTATTTAGTATTTTTAATATTTCCGCATAGGTTATAGGTATCAGTCAACCTATTCAGGAGGTTGCAATATTTGTTATGGTGGGCTTGCCGAACCATCCTTCGGCAAGCTCAGGATGACAAAAGATGACAAACTCATTATCCAAATATTGCAATAATTTTTCTTTTACTTTTCAAACAAAACAAATCCAATAAAACAAAAAACAAACACATAAAAAATCTTAATAAAATGAAAAAGTTCACAACAATTTTATTCTGCGCATTGATGTTCGTAGTAACAGTTTCCAAAGCGCAAACAGTGCTGCAATTAAATGGTACAGATTGCAACGGCAATACCCATGCTTACTTGCAGATTTAGATGCAGGCAAAGTAGTAATTCTACATTTCTTTATGCCAAGCTGCGGCAGTTGCCCACCGCCAGCACAAAAGATTCAGAAAATGGCAAATAACCTATTGAAAAAATACCCGGGAATGGTAACGGCTTATGCCATGCCTTATAATAATTCCACCACTTGCAGCTATGCGGCATCATGGGTAAGCAACAATAGTCTTTCTCTTTATACACCCTATGATAGCGGTGCTACACAAGTATCTCATTACGGTGGTTTTGGTATGCCTACAGTGGTGCTTTTAGGTGGTAAAAATCATAGAGTGATGTTTAAATCTCAAGCTTTTAAAACTAGTGATACCACCAAAATGCGTGACTCAATAACTGCGCTATTAAGCAGCACAACCGGCATTGCCGAATTGCCTAAAGTAGTGGCTTCTTTTAATCTTTTCCCTAACCCAGCCAAGGAGAATATCTCCATCAATTTTGACTTGAAAGAAACAGCCAATGTAATGATTGATGTAACCGACATCACAGGGAAACAGGTTGCCATTATCATGAATGAAAAACAAAATGGAGTGGTGAAAAGAGAGTTTAGCACTGCCAGTTTACCCAACGGAATTTACCTGATGCGTCTGACTGCTGATGGAAATTCTGCCACCGAAAAATTCAGTGTTATCCATTAATAGATGCAAAGAAATTTGAAGATAATGATATTGGCTGTTTCCATGTTTTTGGGGGCAGCCAATATTTTATCAGCGCAAAATTTATTGCCAATTCCACCTGCCCTCACAGGCAAAATTTTTGACCTAAAAGTACAAAGCGGGAAGAAGATTTTTTATGATACCACCCATACTCCAACCTCTGGGATTAATGGTGTTTGGCTTGGGCTAACCATCATCGTAAATAAAGATGATAGCATTATCCTAAACGTAAAAAATGAGTTGACAGAAAACACCACTATGCATTGGCATGGCTTGCATGTAGCACCCAAAAATGATGGCGGTCCTCACCAGATTATTGAACCCGGCAAAACATGGAGTCCGACTTTTAAATTGAGGAATAATGCAGGTACTTTTTGGTACCATCCGCATGGGGCTGGGATAACAGAACAGCAGGTATCCAATGGCATTGCGGGTATGTTTATTATCAGGGATACGGTACAAGAAATTAAACTCAATCTCCCCCGCACTTATGGGGTTGATGACATACCATTGATTGTGCAAACCAAAGCTTTTGATAACCTAAAACAATTGGCAATTGCCACTAATCTGGATACTGCAATTTTTGTAAATGGGGTGATGAAAGCCTCATTAAAAACCCACGCCCAAGTGATAAGATTTCGCTTACTGAATGGCAGTAGTTTGAGGACTTTCAATTTTGGTTTTAGTAATAATCAAAACTTCTATCAAATAGCCACAGATGGTGGTTTATTAGAGTCACCAATTACAATGAATAGATTGCGCCTTAGCCCTGGAGAGAGGGCAGAAATTTTAGTGAATTATACTAAAATGGAAGGTACAGATGTTTCTCTTCTGAGTTTCTCTTCTGAGTTAGAAGACGGTATTTATGGTTCCAAAAATATTGGTAAAGGGAAGGACACTATTCCGGACTACAAAGCAAACTTTCTGAATGGAGATGATTTCAATTTGTTAAAAATTCATGTTGATTATCCATTCCCAAATGCAGTAAAAAATATCCCCACTTCATTAACCCCAATTACCCCCTATAAAATTGCTGATGCCACTAAAAACAGAACCATCATTTTTGATACTATTCGGTTGCTGGCTTTTGACCCGCCCAACCGCGCTGAGGGGCCTTTTGGGATGAATAATAAATCCTTTGACATTGATAGCATCAACGAAAAAATAAACCTAAATACTACTGAAATATGGACGCTAATTAATAAGACTTTGGTGGCGCATCCCTTCCATATACATGATGTGCAATTTAATGTGATTGATAAAAAAGGAGTACCCCAAAAAGCATGGAAAGATGTGGTACTTGTAATGCCTGATGATACTGTAAAATTCATTACAAGGTTCGCAGACTTTGCAGATAATATGACCCCATATATGTACCACTGCCACCTCCTGCATCACGAAGATGATGGCATGATGGGCAGCTTTTTAGTGAGAGATACAACAGTTGGTATTCAACAAAATATTAAAGAAAATGGAGTGACTATTTACCCTAATCCGTTTACGGATGAACTCAATATCAACACTACTCAAAACCAAAAATATTCTGTTGCCATTTATAATTTATTGGGACAGAAAATTTATGCGTCCTCCTCAACATTAAACATTAAACTTGAAACATTAAACTTTCCTAAAGGCTTATACATTTTAGAACTTAAGTCCAATCAAAATATTACCTACAAAAGAATTATAAAACAGTGAGAAATATAGTTGCCATTTTATCCATATTTCTGTTTACAATAAGTGCAGAAGCACAACTACAATTCCCAAATAGTACTAAGCTTTTTCTGCAAACTACAGAGAACCATTTGTACTATGAAACAGAAGTTTTATTCCATACCGGTAAATATAAAATTACTGATTACCGTTTCCAAAAACTATCAGATTCTGTTGATAAAAACTGGACTCTTTATGCCTGCATCAATGGAGATTGCAAGGATAGATTAACGGATAGCGGTAGCTTTAAAAGTGACTTTGGTTTGAATGATACTACAGGTTTTATAAGAGTGCATGTATTCACTAATGATTCCATTGGCAGTGCCAAATACAGCTATAGAATTATCAATAAATTAGATGCAAAAGATTTTGCAGATATGGAGGTAAAAGTAACCAATAAAACCTCATCGGGGATTGAAGAATCTGATGCAATAAGTTTTAATATTTACCCAAATCCGGCGGTAGGTTTTATTTCATTTCAAGGTAATCATGTCAATAAAATTCAAAGAATAATTTTGAGAAATACCGCTGGGCAAATTATTCTTTCAGCCGGTGGCTTGGTAAGCAATCAGCTTAATATTTCAAACTTACCTAACGGTATTTATGTTGTTGAAATCACAACCACCCATTCAACCTTACTTAAGAAAATTATAAAATTATGAAGAAGCTAATTCAACTTTTTTTGTTGGTATTTGTATTTGGCTTTGCAACCTCTTGCAGCCAACCCGCCAAAGAAAATAAAACCGAAACAAAAAGCTCAGACTCCACCGCCACCAAATACCAATGCCCTATGAAAGATGAGGGAGAAAAAACTTATGATGCCGCAGGCACTTGCCCCAAATGCGGGATGGATTTGGAGAAGATGAAATAGTAAATTTGTCCTTAAATAATTAATATGGAAAATAGAAAAGAACACTGGGAAAAGGTATATGAAAATAAGCAACCCCATGAGGTAAGCTGGACTCAGGAATTACCACAAACTTCATTGGAATTTATACATAGTTTTAATCTCCCAAAATCTGCAAGTATAATTGATGTGGGTGGCGGCGACAGCAAATTAGTTGATTACCTGCTTGACGAAGGATATAAGAATATTTCTGTGCTGGATATAAGTGAAAAGGCGCTTGCAAAGGCGAAAGTACGCTTGGGTAAAAAGGCAGAAAAAGTAAACTGGATTGTGTGTGATGTTACAGAATTTAACCCTTCAGTAACTTATGACTGCTGGCATGATAGAGCTGCATTTCATTTTCTAAAAACAACAGAAGAAATGCAATCTTATTTAGCAATAGCCCGCAAAACTGTTGATGGATTTATGGTGATAGGAACTTTCTCTGATACAGGCCCAATAAAATGTAGTGGGTTGGAGGTTCATCAATACAAAGAAGAAGAATTAACCCAACAACTTGAAGATGGTTTTGAAAAAATAAAATGCATTACAGAAGACCATATCACCCCCTTTAATACCACCCAGAATTTTCTTTTTTGCAGTTTTAAGAGGAACTAATAATATCTCTAAATTCCCACATCTTTTAATCTTAAAATCTTTACATCAGCAAATCCTAAATCTCAATCACCAGCTTCTCCAACTCCGCCAAACCTTTGGCGGTGGAGATACCACGGATGTGGTAAATAAACATTTCTTTTAGCACTTTAGAGGCTGGGAACTCCATGGGTGGAAACAACTCGGGGTTGAAAATTTCAAGCACCCTTGAGGTATAAATTTTCGCAATTACTTTTACATCCATCTCTGGGCGGTAAAGCTTTTTCTGGATGCCGCGTTCCAGATTTTCAAGGATAGATTTATAGATAAAATTGGTTCTGAATTCTTCCATAAGCGTATAAGATTCGGGATAATATTTCCGCATCTCAAACATCATTGAGGGGTTCATTTGTTTTGCCATAAGGCTGTTGTGTTGGTAGATAATCAGGAGCTCCTCAATAGGGTTTTGGACTCTGTTATCCATAGCACATATCTCATCTATTTGCTCTTTGATGCTGAAGCTTACAATCTTTTTGATGAGGTCAGCTTTGTTTTCATAAAACTGATACAGCGTCTTTTTACTCATCCCCAACTGCTGGCTGATTTCATCCATCGTAAGGCTTTTGATGCCGTACTTAAAAATCAGCGTTCTTGATTGCAACAGTATGTCTATTTCCTTTCCCATAATTTTTACCGAAGGACAAAGATACAATCCTAAAAACACTGGAAACAAAAAACGGAATTAAAGTTTCCAATGAGGGCTGCATTTTTTACGTGTTTACCTTTGCAGCATGTCAGTAAAGATTGTGTTTATGGGAACGCCTGATTTTGCAGTTCCATCTTTGGAGGTTTTGGTGCAACATGGCTACCCAGTTTCTGCTGTTATCACTGCGCCAGATAAGCCCGCAGGCAGGGGATTGCAGATGCAATCATCACCTGTAAAACAAGCGGCAGAGAGGTTGGGCATTCCTGTTTTGCAACCCGAAAAACTAAAGAATCCTGACTTCCTAAATCAACTAAAAGCCATCAATGCAGATTTATTTATTGTGGTTGCTTTCCGTATGTTGCCAGAGGTAGTTTGGGCAATGCCGCGGCTTGGTACTTTTAATTTGCATGGGTCTTTGTTACCTAAATATCGTGGTGCTGCACCCATTAATTGGGCAATAATGAATGGCGAAAAAGAAACAGGACTCACTACTTTTTTTCTTCAACAAGAAATAGACACCGGTGATATTATTCTTCAACAAAAATTAAGTATTGGAGCTCATGAAACCGCCCGTGAGTTACATGATAGAATGATGATAGCAGGCGCTGATTTGGTTTTAAAAACAGTAGAGGCAATTGATAAGAATAAGGTAAAAACATCACCTCAAATTCTGATTGACTCGCCCCCTGCTGCACCCAAAATTTTTAAAGACATTTGTAAAATTGATTGGCATAACCCTGCGCAACAAATCCATGATTTTATTCGCGGGCTAAGCCCCTACCCGGGGGCATGGGGAATTATCCATAATAAGACTTATAAAATTTATCGCAGCCTGCCAGAGGTTTTTGGGCATTCTCATGAAATTGGAGAACTAATTACCGACAATAAAACCTTTCTTAAAATAGCGGTTGCTGATGGCTTCATCCACATTTTTGGATTGCAACAAGAAGGCAAAAAGAAAATGGGGATAGAGGAATTTTTGAGGGGGAATAAAATTTAGTGAAGAGAGAAAAGTGAAAAATGAAATGAGGGTTAAAAATATTGTTTCCAATTCATTGCCGTTGCCTTCAGGCAACGGTTATAAAAGAAATCAAAATTGGCTTTAGCCAAAACCCTTGTTTGGCTTTAGCCAAAATCGAATTGTCTTTTATATCCGTCCCATAAATGGGACGGCAATTAAACACCCCCCTCCCACAACCTCACCCCAAACATCAGCAATCGGAATAAGAAATTTGGGTTAGTTTTGAAGAGGTTTTAAGAAGTATAAAACTTTAACAGATGTTACAAAAAGTTGAGTCTAAAATTTATGAAATAAGAGGTCAGAAAATCATGTTGGATTTTGACCTTGCCGAATTGTATGAAGTGGAAACAAGAGCTTTAAATCAAGCTATCAAAAGGAATATTGATATTTTCCCTGATGATTTTATGTTTCAGTTAACTCAAACAGAATGGAAAACTATGTCATCACAGATTGTGATGACATACCCAATTAAACGTCCTAAAATTGCAATGCCATTCGCCTTTACTGAACATGGAGTAACCATGTTAGCTACAGTGTTGAAAAGTAAAAAAGCAAGGCAAACAAGTATTGCTATTGTAAGAGCCTTTATTGCTTTAAAGCAATATGCTTTAACCCATAAAGATTTAACTGGAAAATTGAAAGAATTAGAAGATAAATATAATAAACAATTTAAGGATGTTTATGAGGCAATCAACTACCTAATAACAAAGGATAAGCAAGAAACCAAACAAAAGAAACGGAAACAAATAGGATATAAATAGACCTTAACTCTATATTTTATTCTCCTCGCATTTTTTTATCAAAACCCCACCCCAAGCAGCACGAATAGGAATAAGAAATTTGGGTTAGTTTTGAAGGGGAAATAAAAAGAATTTAACAAAGAAAAATTATGGATAAAGAGATTGAAATAGAAAATTGGAAAGCTGATTATCAAAGATATTTAGAAGAGTTAAATGAACAACTCAAAGCCGAAGGCAATGAAGAAGCAAGAGCCCTTTATTATGGATTTTATGTAATAGATGGGATAGAAATTAATCTTAACCCAGATGTATTATTTATCGGGATAAACCCTGGAAAAGGTGGCGGAGAGAAACAGGAGAAGGTTAAAATGTTTACTGGCTATAAAATGTCCTATTTAGATTATTGGTATGACAAGACTTATAACTATACTTCGGCTATTCAAACAATAGAAGTTCTTGGCAAAGCAAACTTTAATGAAATAGAAATTAAGGATCTTTTTAATAACCATACAGTCAAAACAAACCTCTATTCAATAATCACAAATAATGCGCGTGGAATCAAAGAATGTTTGAATTTATTAACACCTCAGAGATTTGATGAATTCCATAAAAAAAGTTGTGCATTTAGCGTGGCTTTGATTAATATCTTAAAACCGAAAGTAGTTATTTTTGAAGGTAAGAGTATTTGGAATTGTGTAATAGGAGATTGTTTCGAACAAGAAAGTGGGTGGAATCATCAGCTAAATATTGGAGAATTCAATTCTGAAAACCCCAATATTTTATTCCTTGGTTATGCAAGAAGGTTTAGTTATATAATTTCTAATAAAGAAGTCCTTGCAGAGAAAATAAAAACAGTTTTGGGAAATAAATAAAACGCCGTTCTTTTTTTACTGAAAACTGTTACCGCCAACTGACAACTTTTCCCCCAAAACTTTTTCTTGCCCACCTCCCCTCCCTACCCTTAATTTTGGTATTCTTAGCAAACCGCTTTTTTAACTCAATTTCAAACAAAAACTCCTATGCCTGATTTTGCGCACTTGCATGTGCACACCCAATACTCTTTGCTGGATGGCGCTGCCTCTATCCCGTCTCTCTACAAAAAAGCAGGAGAGGATAAGATGGCTGCCCTTGCCATTACTGACCACGGAAATATGTTTGGTGCCTTTGAGTTTGTGAGTACAGCATGGAAAAAAACCAAGGTTATTGGTAAAGATGCAGAGGGTAAAGATATCCTTACCCCTACCATAAAACCCATTGTAGGTTGCGAGTTTTATGTGGTGGAAACACGGCATCAAAAAACCTTTACCAAAGACAAAAAGGATAGGCGGTTTCATCAGGTGTTACTGGCAAAAAATGCATTGGGTTATCAGAACCTTATCAAGCTAACTTCTTTGGGATATATTGAGGGGATGTACAGCAAATATCCGCGGATTGATAAGGAGCTGATTGCTCAATATCGTGAGGGGTTAATTGCTACTACTTGCTGCATTGGGGCGCATGTGCCACAGATGATTTTAAAAGCTGATGCTGCAGTGGCAGAGGCGGAGTTTAAGTGGTGGCTGGATATGTTTGGTGAGGATTATTACATAGAACTTCAGCGCCACAATATACCCGAACAGGATACTATTAACGAGGTGCTTTTGGGCTACTCCAAAAAATATAATGTGCCCGTAATTGCCACCAATGATAGCCATTACACAGAGCAGTCAGATTCCAACGCACATGATATTTTGCTTTGCGTAAACACTGGCGAAAAGCAAAGCACTCCCGGCTTTGATGACTTTATAAACGATGATGCCTTTGTGCGCAATAGGCGTTTTAAATTCCCTAACGACCAGTTTTATTTTAAAACCAAAGCAGAGATGGCTTCGCTTTTCAGTGATGTGCCACAAAGTATTGATAACACCATGGCAGTGGTGGAGAAGATAGAAGTCTTGAATTTGAAGAAGGATATTTTGTTGCCTGCCTTCCCCATTCCGCAGGAGTTTTTAATCCATACCAATGATGAAGTGATTGGCAAAAGCATCATCAAACCTGATGTAAATAATCAGTGGGAGTATCTGAAACACCTAACTATGGAGGGGGCAAAAATCAGGTATAATGTGATAACCCCAGAGATAGAAGAGAGGTTAAATTTTGAACTCTTCACCATAAAAACGATGGGCTTTGCGGGATACTTTTTAATAGTAAGTGATTTCATAAAAGCAGGTAAGGAGATGGGGGTTTATGTAGGTCCGGGGCGTGGGTCTGCGGCAGGGAGTGTGGTGGCTTATTGTATTGGCATCACCAATATTGACCCCATGAAATACAATCTCCTCTTTGAAAGATTCCTAAACCCTGACCGTAAATCAATGCCCGATATTGATACGGACTTTGATGATATAGGGAGGGATAAAGTGATAGATTATGTGGTGGCAAAATATGGCAAAGCACAGGTAGCACAAATTATTACTTATGGCACTATGGCTGCCAAATCAAGCATTAAAGATGTGGCACGTGTGCTTGATTTACCCTTGCAAGAAAGCAATGCTTTGGCGAAGCTTGTCCCTGATAGGCCTGGTACCGATTTGGGGAAATGTCTGCACTCCCCCATCACCAAAAAGGATGGAGAAAAAAGCCTTGAAGAAGAATACGGATTGCAGGCAGATGATATTGCCAACGTAAAAAAACTGCGTGAGATTTATGCAGGCAATGATATAAATTCTGAGGTACTTCATGAGGCAGAAAGGTTGGAGGGCAGTGTGCGCAGTGTGGGAACTCATGCCTCCGCTATCATCATTGCGCCGCAGGATTTAACCGAATTAATTCCGATTTCCATTGCCAAAGATTCTGAACTTTGGGTTACCCAAATTGAGGGTGGGGTGATTGAAGAAGCTGGTGTTTTGAAGATGGATTTTTTGGGATTGAAAACGCTTTCCATTTTAAAAACTGCATTGGAACTCATCAAACAAAACCACAATATTGATATTGTAATTGATGACATTCCGTTGGATGATGCGGACACTTATAAACTTTATCAGAGGGCAGAAACCAACGGCACTTTCCAGTTTGAGAGTGTGGGGATGCAGAAATATCTTAAGGATTTAAAGCCAGATAGGTTTGGGGATTTAATCGCTATGAATGCGTTGTTTCGTCCCGGGCCATTGGCGTATATTCCATCCTACATCAAAAGGAAAAATGGGCAAGAACCCATCAAATATGATTTGCCTGAGATGGAGGAAATCCTCAAAGAAACTTATGGGATTACGGTATATCAGGAACAGGTGATGTTGCTTTCGCAAAAGCTGGCGGGCTTCACCAAAGGCAATGCAGATGTGCTACGGAAAGCCATGGGAAAAAAGGACAGAAAGACTCTTGACAAACTAAAACCTGAGTTTATTGATGGTGCCGTGGAGAGAGGACATGATGCTGAAAAGCTGGAAAAAATCTGGAAGGATTGGGAAGCCTTTGCGCAATATGCATTCAATAAATCTCACTCCACTTGCTATGCTTTTGTGGCGTACCAAACCGCTTACCTCAAAACCCATTACCCTGCAGAATACATGGCAGCAGTGCTTAATAATGCAGGCAATATTGAAAAGATTACTTTCTTTATGGATGAGTGCAAACGCATGGGATTAAAAGTCCTTGGCCCTGATATTAATGAAAGTTTAAAAGGATTTGCCGTAAACCAAAAAGGAGAAATCCGTTTTGGATTGGGAGGAATAAAAGGCGCAGGAGAAGCTGCGGTAGAAGCTCTCATCTCAGATAGAAATACCAATGGTGTTTTTACTGACCTCTTCAATTTTGGTGAGAGGATGGGGCAGCGTTCCATCACCAAAAAAATATATGAAATGTTAGCCCTCTCCGGTGGGTTTGATTGCTTCCCCGAATACCACCGCGCCCAATACATGATGCCGGATGCGGATGGCACAACCCTTATTGATAAAGTAGTGAGATATGGCAGCGCCATGCAGGCAGATGCCAATAGTGCAGTTTCTCTTTTTGGTGCAAGTGGTGATAAGCAATCCATCGTAAAACCGAAGATTGGAAACGTAGAACATTGGAGTGCTATTGAGCAATTGCAAAAAGAAAAAGAGGTGGTAGGATTCTACATTTCTGGGCACCCGTTAGATGACTATAAATTGGAGATAAAGTATTTTGCTAATAGTACTATTGAGGGCTACAAACCCACGCTTAACAAGCATTCTTTAGTACCCGGGATTGTTACCAAATCAGAAGTGAAGAAAGATAAACGCGGAATGGATTACGCCACCTTTACTATAGAAGATTTTACCTCAACCATGGAGTTCAGAATTTTTTCTGAGGACTATTTAAAATTCCAAAATTTAATACTTGAGGGCAATGTAATCCTCTGCAAACTTGTAGGCGATAACCGCTTTGGGAAACTCCCCGCACCAGAGCCGCGCATTGTAGAAATTAGTTTGTTGGGTGATGCGCCAACAAAGTTCACGCGTTCTATTACTCTCAAAATTCCTATAGAAAAAATCACTGAGGACACCATCAATCAATTGGATGCAATCACCAAAGACAACCCGGGTGATTGCCCTATGAAAATTGAGCTTCAATACGAAGAGGAAAAGATTTCTATCCCCATGCACCTCACCAAAAATAAACTCAACCCAAGTGGTGATTTATTTATTGCCTTTGCAGAATTAGATGATGTGGAGATGGTGCTGAATTAGGAATTTAAAGTGGCGACAAAACAAACTAACTAATCACCAACTGAACAGTATCTCCACTCCTTTGTTCCATAATGGTAGTCCGCCCTTTTAGTAATTCCTGTAAGGTGTTTTCTTTATAATATTTAATACTTAGCAGCTCCAGATTGGGGGTGGTGGTAATGGTGAATTCATTCTCCAAACTAGAAATAAAGTCAGCAATTTTTTGTTCCATAGTATCCACACAAATCATAAAAGAGATGGCGGAATTGGTCATCACATTTACTTTAATTCCGCAGCGCACTACCTCATCAAAAATCTTTTCAATATTGGTTTCTGCAATAAATGAATAATCTTTAGTGGAGAGAGAAATGAGTATTTGTTTTTCTTTAAGAATGATAATAGGCACATCCTTTTGGATGGGCGCATCTGCAGTAATTATTGTTCCTTTAGCATCAGGATGAATAAAGCTGCGCACATTAAGCGGGATGTTTTTATTTTGGATGGGCTTAATAGTTTTGGGATGCAAAACCCTTGCGCCATAGTAGGTCATTTCCACTGCTTCCTGATAGCTTAAATTTTCAAACATAATTGCATCAGCATATTTTTTAGGGTCAGCGTTCATAATGCCCGGCACATCTTTCCAGATAATCATTTCATCAGCATTTAACGCATTGGCAAAAATAGAAGCGGTGTAATCAGAGCCCTCTCTGCCAAGGGTTGTGGTGCTATTATCCTTGGTAGAGCCAATAAAACCCTGCACCACCACAGGCATTTCTTTTACCATCTCCCCAACTCTCCGACTAATGAGGGAAACAGTAGTATCCCAATGAATTCTTGCTTCTCTGTAAAGATTATCGGTAATAATAAAATGGCGTGCATCAACCCATTTATTTCTGTATCCAATTCTGTTTAAATAATGACTTATAATTTTTGTAGAAATCAATTCGCCAAAGCTTACTACTTGGTCATAGATGCAATCATAATTGCGTTCCAATTCTTTTTCAAAATAATGCTCAAGAGCAATAAAATAGTTTTCTATCTCATCATAAACCGCATCGGTTTTTTCTGCAAAAAGCCCATCCATAATTGTAAAATGATACGCTTGAATTTCTTTAATTTTTTCTTGATATGGTTTATTATCCCACCATAAATCCAGCACCTGCTCCAAGGCATTTGTTACTTTGCCCATGGCAGAAATTACAATCACCAATTCTCCACTACCGTATTTTTTTAAGATATCAGCAATGTTTTTTACAGCATCAGCGCTTTGTACAGAAGCACCTCCAAATTTGAATACTTTCATCCCTGCAAAGGTAGAAGAATTTAAAATTCCCAAACGGATGGCTTTAATAAATTCAACCCCTTCTAAATCTTTAGTTATTTCTACCTTTGAACTTTATTTTCAATATTCATTTATGCCATCAACCGTACAATGGGAAACCATTAAAGTCTATAAAGAAATCCTTTTTACCCTTCATGAAGGGATAGCAAAAATTAGTATCAACCGCCCAGCAAAGCATAATGCTTTTACGCCACTCACAGTGGAAGAAATGATTGATTCCATGAATATTTGTAGGGATAATCCTGATATTATTACCATCATTTTAACAGGGGAAGGAGGCAATGCTTTTTGCAGCGGTGGCGACCAATCTGTACGCGGACATGGTGGTTATGTGGGTGAGGATACCATACCAAGATTGAATGTGCTTGACCTACAAAAACAAATTCGTTCCATCCCCAAAGCAGTGATTGCCATGGTGGCAGGATGGGCAATTGGTGGCGGCCATGTGCTACATGTAATTTGTGATTTAACCATTGCTGCGGAGAATGCACGCTTTGGGCAAACAGGCCCTAAAGTGGGTAGCTTTGATGGTGGCTTTGGTGCCTCCTATCTTGCACGTATTGTGGGGCAAAAGAAAGCCCGCGAAATATGGTTTTTGTGTGACCAATATGATGCGCAGGAAGCACTACAAATGGGCTTAGTAAATAAAGTTGTTCCTCTGGAAATGTTGGAAACTGTTACCATAGAATGGTGCAAAAAAATCATGGAAAAGAGTCCGCTTGCTATACGCCTTTTGAAATCTTCTTTCAATGCAGAGTTAGACGGGCAGGCAGGGATTCAAGAGCTTGCAGGCAATGCCACCCTCCTTTATTATTTATCTGATGAGGCTAAGGAAGGGAAGAACTCCTTCCTTGAAAAACGCAAACCTGACTTCAGCAAATTCCCTAAGTTCCCCTAACAAATGGCGCAATCAAAAGATTGGATTAAAGCCGCAAGACCACATACTTTACCTCTTGCCATTGCAGGGAGTTTGTTAGGTATTTCGTTGGCATATCATCAGCTGCATGGGGTTAATTATTTGATTGCAGCACTCACCGTTTTTACTTCAATGTTGTTGCAGATTTTATCCAACATTGCCAATGATTTTGGAGATGCCATTAATGGCGCTGATAACGCAGACAGAGTTGGCCCTTTGCGCATGACTCAGTCCGGCGCTATCACCAAAACAGAAATGAAAAAAGGGATGATTTTACTTTCTGTCCTTTCTTTTTTATCAGGAGTTAGTCTGCTGATTACATCTGTTTATTTGGATAAAATTTCTGCCATAGCAGCGGGAGGGTTTTTATTGGCTGGCATTATTGCCATACTTGCAGCCATAGCCTATACCGCCACTGACAAACCTTATGGCTATATGGGTTTGGGTGATGTAAGCGTTTTTCTTTTCTTTGGATTGCTCTCAGTGGGCGGTGCTTTTTTTATGCAGGCGGGTATATTGCCCTTCCGGATTTTATTACCCACCATTGCTTTTGGTTTGCTTTGCGCAGGTGTGCTTAACGTAAATAATATCCGCGATATTGAAACAGATAAGCCCGCAGGAAAGTTCACCATACCTGTTAGGCTTGGGCGGGAAAAAGCCACCTATTATCATTGGATGTTGATGGTGATTGCTACACTTTTTATTCTTCAATATTCATGGTTTGAATTCCATAATATTCATATGCTTTTGCATTGCATACCTGTTATCCTTTTTGTTATAAATGGCTTCCAAGTTTGGAAATCTAAAACCTCTGCAGAGGCAGCACCTTTGTTAAAAAGGCTTGTGCTAAGTATTCTTTTTTTTACCATTGTTTTCTCCATTGGCTTAATAGTAGAATCTTAAAATGCGCCACACTGCCGACTTCCATCTTCTCCACCTCCACTTTAAAAAACCTGCAGGGACATCCCGCGGGGAGTTGCTGAATAAGCCATCTTATTTTTTAACTATTACGGATAATGAAACTGGAATTAGCGGGGTAGGGGAGTGTTCAATTCTCCCCAATTTAAGTTTGGATGATGTGCCGGAAGTGGCAGTAAAGCTTCAGGAAATTTGTTACAACATTAACCAGCACCAAAGTTTTGAACTGCCTGTTTGGATAAATAAATTCCCTGCCGTTAGGTTTGCTTTGGAGATGGCTTTGTTGGATTTAAATAATGGAGGGAATGCCCTTTTTTATGACACAGATTTTACCATAGGCAAATTTGGAATCCCAATTAACGGATTAATTTGGATGGGCAACCCATCTGAAATGTGGCAGCAAATTGTAGAGAAAATTGAAGCAGGATTTTCTGTTATCAAAATGAAAGTTGGTGCAATAGATTTTGATTCTGAACTCTCTCTCATCAAAAAAATAAGAGATACTTATGGCAACAAAATAGAACTAAGGTTGGATGCCAATGGTGCTTTTGGTTTGGATGAAGCCAAAAAGAAACTGAATGCTTTAGCCCCCTATAATATCCATAGTATTGAACAGCCAATACAGGCAGGTAACCTGCCAGCAATGGCAACTCTTTGTAGTAATTCCCCTATCCCTATTGCGCTGGATGAGGAGTTAATTGGCATCAATTCTTTTGACGAAAAAAGACAAATCCTCAACTACATAAAACCGAAATACATTATCCTTAAACCCTCTTTAATAGGGGGCTTTGCCATGGCAGAAGAATGGATGGATTTGGCAGAAAACAATAACATTGGTTGGTGGGCAACCTCTGCTTTAGAGAGCAATATTGGGCTTAATGCTATTGCACAATGGGTGTCGCAATTCAAACCCAAAATGCCACAAGGGTTGGGCACGGGTGGGCTGTTTACCAATAATACCCCATCCCTTCTTTTTATTGAAAATGGTAACCTCTTTTATCAATCTTAATCATGCCCCAAACCTTAGAAAAGATTCATGAATTTACTGGGCATAAGGATGGAATTTATTCTTTAGTGGCTGCGGATAATGAAGACTCTTTTTTCTCAGCGGCAGGAGATGGAATGGTGATAAAATGGAATATTAAAACTGCTGAGGCAGGATTGGTTGTAGCACGACTATCTGTTGCAATTTATTCTCTTGCTTTCCTGCAAAATCAAAATATTCTTTTTTCAGGTACACGCTTTGGGGGGCTATATCGTTTAGATTTAAACACCCAAAAACAAACCAATTATACAGAGTTGGAAGGAGATGTTTTTTCTTTACTTTTGTTAAATGAAACTGAACTTATTGCTGCCACAGGAAACGGAATTATCTACAAAATAAATACTGAGGATGGGAGTATTATTCATCAAACCAAACTCTCAGAAAAGGCGTGTAGAGTTTTGGTAAAACATCCCAAAGAGAATAAAATTGCCTCAGGTTGGAGTGATAATTTTATTAGAATAATTGATGCTGATTCTCTTGAACTGAAAGCGGAAATTTTAGCACATGCCAACTCTGTATTTTCTCTTGGCTATAGCCCCAATGGAAAATATATTTTCTCTGGTGGCAGGGATGCCATCCTCAATATTTTTGAAGAAGAAATTTTAGAGAAATCTAATTCTCTTATTGCACATTTATACACCATCAATGATATTCAATGGCAACCTAACACAAAAATTTTTGCCACTGCCAGCCGTGATAAAACCATCAAACTTTGGGAAGCCGAAACTCTAAATCTTTTGCAGATGATTACCGCCAGCACCCACTCCATCAACAAACTTTTATGGGTGGATAATTACCTTATTGCAGCAGGCGATGATAGGAAGATTGGGGTGTATGTTTTACAATAGTGTTATTGTTTTTTCATTTTTTTACTGACAACTGACAACTAATTTTGTTGCAATTACTGAGAAACAAAAAATGGCAAGCAAAACTTTTGTGGTATTTAGCAGATGGGTTAGCCTTGCCTTTTTGGTGATGTTGGCATCTTGCAATCTATTTCACCGCACTGCCAAAAACGATTTATTTGATATGCCGCCGGATGCTGTGGAGATGCCAATGGTTACCATTACACCACCAATTAAAGTGTTTCATGGGTTGGATACTATGAAGTTTAAACTCATCCATACTAGACTTGATATAGAACCCAATTTTAAAACCCGGGAACTTTATGGAGTTGCAGAATTAACCTTGACTCCAAATGTTTTTCCGCAAGATACTTTGGTATTGGACGCAAGGAATTTTACCTTCACAAATGTTGGTGAGTATAATGGTAATGCCTGTGGAAGCACTGAAAACTTAGAATATAAATATGATGGTAAAAAATTAAGGATTGCTTTGCACAAAATAATTTACCCAACCCATCGAATTATAATAAGGATAGAATACATCGCCTGCCCAGATGCTGCCCTTGTAAGCGAAGGAAAATCCGTTAGTAAAAGAGGTATGCATTTTATCACGGAAGATAGCCTCAATAAATATGATTATTTCCCGCAAATGTGGACACAAGGGGAGACGGAATACAACTGCAATTGGTTCCCAACCATAGAATCCACAAGCCAGAAATCTACTTATCAAATTTTCCTAACCGTGGATTCGGACATGGTAACTTTAAGCAATGGAGAGTTGGCGTATTCAGAGAAAAATGATGATGGCACACGCACAGATTTCTGGATTTCTGATAAACCTTTTGCACCCTATTTAGTAATGGTTGCCGCCGCCAAATGGAAGGTTTATCAAGACCTATGGCGAGATAGTATCCCTGTAAATTATTACCTTGAACCCAAATATTTCCCTTATGCAAAAATGATTTTTGGCAATACACCGGAGATGCTCACTTTCTTTTCGAATAAGTTGGGATATGATTATCCGTGGCAAAAATTTTCGCAATTGGTGGCAAGAGAATTTGTGGCAGGTGCCATGGAAAATGTTTCGGCAGTTGTGCATTATGAGGGTCTGCAACATGATGCAAGAGGTCATCTGGATTTTACGGGAGAAGATTATATTTCACATGAATTATTCCACCAATGGTTTGGTGATTTAGTTACTTGCCAAAGCTGGAGTCAGCTTTCCATGAATGAGTCTTTCGCCACTTTTGGGGAGTACATATGGGCAGAATATAAATATGGCAAGCAAGAGGAATCACTTAAAAGAGCAAACAATCTGGAAACCTATCTTGTAAGCTCAACTTACTCTGATGAGGCAATTATTTACCCCTACTATAATGACCCCGAAGAACTTTTTGACCGCATCCGCTATGAAAAAGGCGGACTGGTTTTAAACATGCTGAGGCAGGAATTGGGGGACTCTATTTTCTTTTTAGGATTGAAAAATTATCTGCATGAACGCGCCTTTAAAACCACCGAAGCTGACCGCCTCCGCATGGCAATGGAAGAAACTGCAGGGCGTGATTTGAAACTCTTTTTCCAGCAATGGTTTTTCTCCCCCGGCCACCCTGATTTAAGAATTTCCTTTAGGTATGATAGCCTTGGTAAGAAATCAATAATGACGGTTCTACAACTCCAAAAAGATGGAGAAATACCACTGTATAATATCCCTGTAAAAGTTGGGGTTTACTTTGGGAGTAGCCATAAAGTTTACAACATTCGCCTATCAAAAATGAGGGATAGTTTTATGTTCGATGCACCCACACCACCCTCCACCATTGTGTTTGATGAAGGTAAAAATATCGTCTGCCGCAAACGCGAAATCAAAACCACGCAGCAATGGTTTGAGCAGCTAAAACATAGTCCTCTTTATGGTGATAAACGCGAAGCCATTATGGCTTTGGGCGAGGTGTGGAGGGAGCTCAGCACAGATACTTTAACCCAGATTTTAAAACTTTGCATTGAGGATTCGTTTTGGGCAATTCGCAAATTGGGCATAAATGTTTTTATGCTTGATGAACAAAGCCCGACACAGAAAGCAGTGTTTGAAATCTATGGTGATAAAATAAAAAGAATTGCTTTGCATGACCCTAAGGCCTCTGTACGTAATGCCGCTGTTTACGCCATACGAATCCAACTGGGTAAAGAAGCAAATTGGTTATATAAAGAGGCTATTAAAGATTCATCTTATAAGGTGGTGGCAACTGCAACTTCTGCCTTAGAACAATATGCAGATTACAAAACGCATGAGGATACTTTAGCTCTTCTAAAACTCCTGGCACCTAATGAGAGTATTGATGAAGATGGTGAAGTTATCCTCTCAACTTCAAAAGTTTTAGCAAAAATTGGAGGCGAAGATAAACGTGAGTATTTTCATAAAAATTTCTATTTCCTAAGCGGTTATTATCTCTCTTTCTACCAATCCAACTATGAAAAATATTTGGACAGAATGAGTGAGGACTTTGTAGTGGATGAAGTGGATTTTATCATCAATATAAAACCCCGCCTAAAAGGCAGCATGGGTTTGATAACCTATAAATCAATGCTTAAGAATCTATCTGATAGATTAAAAAGAAAACATGCTTACTCGCCAGAAAATCTTGACAACAAATTCAGCAAAGCAATTAGCAGATTAGAGCAGGAATCTAATCTGTAGAATTTATCCTAACTCGCCTAAGATTTTTTTAACTTAAATAATACCATACAAGCCGTATAGGATTATTTTGGGTAGTATAATTTAGATTGCATGGATAAAAGATTCTAAAAAAGTTTTTTGAAGATACCTATAGTAAAATGAGAAACCCTTTACTTTGCGGGTTCAAAAAATAAAGCCAAAGACAATGAGAAAAATTTTTATGTTGGTTATGATGAGTTTTGCTTTCGTAGCCATTTTTAATTCTAAGGTAAGTGGTGTTGCTTATTGCAAACCATCTTATCCAAATGCATGTACAAGTTTCAATACCTACATTGCTAGCGTTACAATTGATGCCTATACAAGAACAACAACTTGCGGCACTAACAATTATGACACTGGAGGAATATCCAAGTCAGTTGCCACCATGGTA
>JAPLCZ010000022.1 GCA_026391915.1 Bacteroidota bacterium
GAGTTGCAAGAATATATTTAAAGGATAACCAAAAATTATTTTATAGCAGAAAAGCATTTTTTATAATCCTTTATAATAGGTTTTGTAGAGAACAATTAGAAAGATATGCAAAAGGAATAAGGCAACGGAATTTAGGTACTGAATGTATTGAGAAACTAAAACTACCTTTATTAAACTATAATTTCCAAATACAACTTGATGAGTTTATTTCGTTATCATTTTTAAAACTTAATGAATCCAAAACCCTCTACACCCAAGCCGAAACCCTCCTCTTAGAAGCCATAGGATTAAAAGATTTTGAACCCAGTAAAGAACCAATAAATATAAAGAGTTTTAAAGAAAGTTTTTTAAGTACTGGTAGATTGGATGCTGAGTATTATCAGAAGAAGTATGAGAGATATGAGTCTTTAATACTAAACCAAAAACATACATATATTAGGGATGAATATACCCATATTAAAACATTATCATCTAAAGATAAACTAGGGTATAACTATATTGAAATAGGCGATATAAGTGTTGGTGATGGAAGTTATAAGTCAAATTATGTATTTACTAATGAGTTACCTGCAAATGCAAAAAACCTTGTAGAAAAAGGAGATATATTAATTTCTAATGTTAGACCATACAGAGGTGCTGTTACTATAATAAATACAGATGAAGAAGACTTGATTGTAAGTGGTGCATTTACTGTCTTACGAAAAAGCAATAAGTCTATTTTTAACAATGAAGTATTGAAGGTTCTTTTAAGAAGTGGAATGTACAAAGATTGGCTTTTAAAATTTAATGTTGGAACAAGCTATCCAGTTATAAAAGATGCAGATATTTTGAATTTACCAATCCCTTTTGTTGCAGAAACAACTCAAGAGACGATTGCATCAATTCTACAAGAAAGTGCACTTCTAAAAGCCGAAAGCGAAAGGCTTTTAGAAGTAGCTAAAAAAGCAGTAGAAATAGCCATAGAAGAAGGAGAAGAAACCGCATTGAAATTTATAAAAGACAACAGCTAAGATGGCAGTAAATACTCATATAAACAATTGGAAAGAACGTGCTGAATTTGTAATGGATTATTTTACCTTATTTATTAAGGCATGGATTCCATATAATGAATCATACACCGTTTGATGTGGTAGCAGGTTATAATGATGGGATTAACAGAGGACATTTGAATATGAGAAATACGGATAGACTTATTAATACTGAAATTGGGGATTCTACTTTATATTTAGATAATTTAAATATCAATCGTAGGGCTTTGTTTCACCCTATTTATAGGATTTTTGCAGGTAATAAAGAATCTTATATTCACAACTACCCTAATAAAGATCATCATCTTACTACATCGTTAAATTATTCTTTTTCCAAACAAAATAAGTTTGTGGTAGATAGTGGTGGTGATGTTATTTTTAAATGTATGCAGGAAATAACCCTTGATAGCGGTTTTGAGGTATTATTAGGTGGGCGGTTTGAGACCATTATTGATACTCAGATTTATTGTAATTATCATGATTCTATTTGGTGGAATCCATCGCCCCCTATGGTTGGCACAAATGAGGATAGCGCTAAAACAAAAGGGGTTGAATATGGCGGTTTTAAAATTTATCCTAACCCATCGGCTGCTGAAACCGTCAATGTAAAATATAACCTCAAAGATGATAATGTGCCTAACTTAAAAGCATATTCTACTACCGGAAATTTGGTATTTAATGAAGAAATACAACCATCAATGAACATTGATAAGGTTTATACAATGCCAACTAATAACCTATTACCCGGGCTTTATTTTATAATACTGCAAACTGCCACTGAAAGAAGAACATCAAAATTTGTTAAACTAAAAAATTAAAAATATGAGAAAGATAATTCTAATACTTATAAGTATTTTTCTTATTGTAGGCTGTACCAAACCAAAGACCTACACCATAAAAGGAAAAATAATTAATGGAGATATGAACCAACCCTACGCGGGTGTTCATTTTACACTATGCAGCCAAACATCTTCCGGCATACTTGCCAAAGGTGAATTAACTACTCATGGGGAGTATACGACTGATAAAGATGGTAATTTTTCATGTAGTTATACCGGGGATAATAAAAATGAATATGTATTTTTTACCTTCGGTAGTTTGCCTTATGGATATAATGTTTGTATGAATTCGGCCTCATTTAAGGTAAATGCGAATGAAGATAAAAATGTTTATGTAGCAAAATACGGATGGGTGCGATTCTTTTTGCATACCACTAAGCCGCCTACAATAAATGATACATTACATATATGGATAGCAGGAATTACAGGAAAAAGGATAGATTTGACAAACTTAAAAGAAGGTTTAAATGATAGTGTAAAAATGTCTATGCCTGAGTTTTTATGTGTATGGGGGAGAACCATTGCTGAATATAATGAGTCATTAAGTAGGTTAGATAAAAATAGATTAGCTAATCAAAAACTTAAAGGAAATCCATTTGTGACTGACATTACTATTAATTATTAAAAGTAATTATTAAAGCAGGCTGGCTAAACAAACCCAGCCTGTTTTTATTTAAAAGTCTATCCTAACCCTTCTTCATTAGAAACAGTCAATGTAAAATATAAACTAAAAGATTCTGCTACGCCGATGCTAAGGATATATTCTGCCACTGGTAATTTAGTTTATAAAGAAGCAATACTATCATCAATGGGTGCAGAAAAAATTTATACTTTGCCTATCCATAATCTATTATCAGGAGTGTATTTTGTAGTACTGCAAACTGCTAAAGAAAGGCGCACTGCAAAATTTGTTAAACTTAAAAATTAATGAAATGAAGAATATATTTCTAATACTAGTAAGTGTTTTCCTTATTGTAGGTTGTACCAAACCCAAAACTTATACGCTAAAAGGTAAAATTATTAACGGAGATATGAACCAACCCTACCCGGGTGTTCATTTTACATTATGTAGCCAAACATCTTCAGGTATACTTGCCAAAGGTGAATTAACTACCCACGGAGAATATATTACGGATAAAGAGGGTAATTTTTCTTGCAGCTATATAGGAGATAATAAAAACGAATATGTCTTTTTCACCTTTGGTAGTCTACCCTATGGTTATAATGTTTGTGATAACACGGCATCTTTTAAGGTAAATGCGAATGATGAGAAAAATGTATATGTAGCAAAAAAGGGATGGCTAAAGATTTTTTTGCATACAAAGAATCCTATGAAGTTGGATGATACTTTATTCTTAGGTTTTACAGGAAAGACATTTACAATAGTAAATCCTAAAGCGGGTTTCTATGACAGTATTCAAATTCCAATGCCTACTATTTCTTGTATTTGGGGTAGGGGTAAAAAAGAATTTGACTTGCGGCTGTATAAAAATACTCTTACAGATAAACCGCTTAAAGGGAATCCCTTTGTGACTGATATAGCTATTAATTATTAAAAAGGAGGCGGGTGTAAAAGCCCGCTTTTTTTTTGTTCGCAACTGTTTTAAGTACAATAGTACAAACGCGCTTCGCAAGCTACGTGAGGGATTGTAGAGGAAATCCTTTTTTTGCGCATCGGGGTTTTAGGGTTGGCAAAAAAGATTGGAACGAAAGCCCGACCCGTAGGGGCACGCCCAAAAAATCCGCCTCTGCGCCTTAATTTTGCCCCCTATATTCAAACTGCATCATGATACGAATAGGGGTTGTTGGCACGGGTCATCTGGGTAAAATACATCTTAATCTTTTAAAAGAAACTGAGGGCTTTGTATTGGTTGGGTTTTATGATTCTGATACAGAAAAAGCCAAACTGATTGCAGCAGAAACAGGGGTAAAAGCATACCCCACCTACTCGGATTTATTGGCTGATGTGGATGCAATTGATATAGTTACTCCCACGCCATCTCATTTTGATTGCGCCATGCAAGCGCTGGATTTGGGCAAACATTTTTTTATTGAAAAGCCCATTACAGAAACCGTGGAGGAGGCGGAAATGATTGTAAAACGTGTGGCGGAAACTGGGCTAAAAGCGCAGGTGGGGCATGTGGAGAGGTTTAATCCTGCTTTTTTGGCGGCTAAAGAGTTTGCCTCTGAACCCATGTTTATTGAGGCGCATAGGCTGGCGGAGTTCAAGCCCCGAGGTACTGATGTGCCTGTAGTTTTAGATTTGATGATTCATGATATTGACATCCTCCTTAGCCTTGTAAATAGCCCCGTGGAAACGGTGAGTGCCAGTGGTGTTAGCGTAATTAGTGATAACGTGGATATTGCCAATGCCCGTATAGAATTTGAGAATGGTTGCGTGGCAAACCTCACCAGCAGCAGGGTATCATTAAAAACAGAAAGGAAGATGCGCATCTTCCAAAAAAATACTTACCTAACGCTTGATTTTCATAAAAAGGAAGTGAGTGTTTTTAAGCTCAGAGAATTGGGTGATGATGAAAAATCTAACTCACCATTTGTGATAGACCCCGGCAATGGCAGGGCAAGGAAAGAGGTTAGTTTTGTTACTCCAAAAATGCCGGAAACCAATGCTATTAAAATGGAATTAGAACTTTTTGCCCAAAGCATTATTAATAATACAGTGCCTGAGGTAACCGTAAATCAGGGTTACCAATCTTTGGTTTTGGCGCATAAAGTATTGGATAAAATAGAAGAGCAGTTGCAAAAATCAAAACAGGTAATTAGGTAGATGGAGAAGAAAAGAAGCCTCATCCTAAATCCTTCTCCAAAGGAGAAGGACTTTAACGCCAATAAACTTAGAAGGATGGTGCATTCTCTTGCCCCTCTCTTTTGGAGAGGGGTTGGGGTGAGGCTAATCCTCCTCCTCCTCCTTTCTTCCTGCGCCAAACAAAAAGAAGAAGAAGTGCCATCCTATATTCATGTAGAAAAAGGTTCTTTTACCCCTGGCAATATGCTGCATGAGGATTCTTCTCTTAAAATCCCTGATGTTTGGCTCACGGTAAATAATCAGTTTATTGGGGCGTTTGAAATGCCTGTTACTGCGCCTGTTTTGCAAACCGGCAAAAGCAAAATTTATATGAGGGCAGGGGTAAAAGAAAACGGAATTGCGGCTACGCGTTCCATCTATCCTTTCTATAAACCATACATAATTGATACGACCATAGACCGCAGAAAAACTATCACTCTAAACCCTGTTTGGAGCTACATTGATAACCCAAACTTTGGCATGAAAGAAGGTTTTGAGGGTATATCATGGGAGTTTAAAACCGGCCCAGGAAACATTGCAAAAATTGATACCAGTAAAGAAGTTGACCCAAAGTTTGGCGGCACTTTCTGCATGAAAGTAAATATGACCAGCATTTAGGGATTTGGTAGTGATGACACCCACCAATGGTGCATGGCGGAAAATGTATCTTAATTTTACATCGGTGATTAATGAATATACCTCTAAGGGGCAATATGGTTTTCAGCTTTTTATGTTGGCTAATGGCACTAATAATACCCTCTATCTTGATAACTTAAAACTACTTTATCTGTGAGCAAAAAGGTTGATGGTATTAAGTATTTTATAGGGGATTTTATTGGTTCTGCTGCCGCATGGACGCTTTTATTTGTATTCCGTAAAGCCGTAATAGAGCCTGAGAAATATGGCTACAAAGTGCCCATTTTTTCTTTTGATAAAAATTATTTTATAGCAGTTTGCATACTCCCTATTATGTGGGTTACGCTTTTTGGTTTATTTGGCAGCTATGTAAATGTGTATAGGAAATCAAGGGTGGGTGAGTTTGTTCAAACCTTTATTCTGAGTTTCTTTGGTGCTTTAATCATATTCTTTGTATTGCTGTTGGATGATGAAGTACGCAACTATCAGGTGTATAGAATTACCTTTTTTACCTATTTTAGTTTGCAGTTTTTAACTGTTTTTTTATTGAGGATTATGCAACTCTCTAACATCAAAAAGCGGTTGAAGAATAGGAAGATTGGTTACAATACCATCCTCGTGGGCAGCAACCAAAAGGCGATTGCTTTATACAATGAATTGGAGAATGAACGCTACAGCCAAGGCTACCGTTTTGTGGGGTATGTGGGTATTGAGAATGGTGAATCATCAACCCTAAAGGCTCAGATTCCTTTCCTTGGAAATTATAAAAATATCTCTGCCTTGATTGATGAATATGAAGTTGAAGAAACTTTACTTGCCGTAGAGAGCAGTGAACACCCATTGATTAATGACATTATTTCTAAAATTGCCAGTAATGAAGTTAATGTGCGTGTGCTGCCTGATATGTATGATTTGGTGGCAGGCTCTGTAAAAATGAACTATATTTTTGGTACGGCGTTAATTGAAATTATGCCTGACCCAATGCCTGTATGGCAGAAAAATCTCAAACGGATTATTGATATTCTTTCTTCGGTTTTGGTGTTGGTAATTGGCTCTCCATTTTATTTGGCTTTGATCATTGGGGTGCGGCTTTCTTCCAAAGGAAATATATTTTATAAACAAGAACGCATTGGCAAAAAGCATAAGCCATTTATGATTTATAAGTTCCGCACTATGTACACAAATGCGGAGGATGCAGGCCCTCAATTAAGTTCTAAAGATGACTCCCGAATCACTCCTTTTGGCAGGACATTACGCAAATACAGGCTTGATGAATTCCCTCAGTTTTATAATGTATTAATTGGTGATATGAGCCTTGTTGGCCCACGCCCTGAGAGGCGGTTTTTTATTGATAAAATTATTGAGCAAGCCCCACAATATCTGCATCTGCATAAAGTAAAACCGGGTATTACTTCTTGGGGGCAAATCAAATATGGCTATGCCGAAAACGTGGAAGAAATGATTCAGCGGATGAAGTTTGACATCCTCTATGTAGAGAATATGAGCATTGCTATGGACTTCAAAATTCTGTTTTATACCGTACTGATTATTGTGCAGGGGAGAGGAAAATAACTAAGCCTTTTCCAACTCGGCAGCTAAAAGCGCATTGGTCTTTTTGGGGTCTGCTTTGCCACCTGTTTTCTTCATCACCTCTCCCATAAATAAACCTATCAAACCCTTCTGTCCGTTTTTGTAAGCAGCCACTTTGTCGGGGTATTTTGCAATAGCTTCTTGTATGTAGGTAATGAGTAAATCATCATCACCCACTTGCCCAAGATTCAACTTATTGACTATTGTCATAGCATCCATAATTTCAGGATGAGCAATCAACTCAGGAAATACTTTTTGTGAGGCAGTAGAAAAACTGATTACATTTTCATCCACCACTTTTATTAAATCTGCAATTGCCTCTGGTGTTACCTTAAAATCTTTGAAGTCAAGAGCATTTTCATTAAGGTAAGAACGTATAGGCCCATTGAGCCAATTGGCTGCTGCCTTATAGTTTTTGGTGTGGTTGATTATGGTAAGATAAAAATCTGCATAACTTTTTTCTGAGGTGATAACCCCCGCATCATAAGTAGAAAGTGCCATCTCTGTTACCATCCTGTGATGTAATTCTCTAGGTAATTCAGGTAGCATCTTTTTGACTTTAGTTATATCATCCTGTGTTAGCACAAAAGGTGGGATGTCCGGCTCAGGGAAGTAACGATAATCATTCATCATCTCTTTGCTACGCATCATAAAAGTTTCGCCTTTGGCGGGGTCAAAACCACGGGTTTCACCATCCACAGTTCCTCCATTGTCATACACTATGGCTTGCCTTTCCATCTCATATTCTATAGCCCTTTGCACATTGCGAAAGGAGTTCAAATTCTTTACCTCCACTCTTGTATTCAGAACTTTTGTTCCCTTCAATCTTATGGATACATTGGCATCGCAGCGCAGACTGCCTTCTTCCATATTTCCATCACAAATCCCTAAGTACCGAACTATTCTGCGTAATTCTGTTAGGTATTGGTAGGCTTCTTCTGGTGCAAATAAATCCGGCTGAGAAACCACTTCTATCAGCGGCACACCTGCGCGGTTAAGGTCAATGAGAGAAGAGAAAGGGTCAAGGTCATGTTGTGTTTTTCCTGAGTCCTCTTCCATAATTATTTTATCCAGCTTCACATTTTTCTCAGTGCCATCCGCAAGGTTAATGGTGATGTATCCTTCCGTTGCAATGGGCTTAGTAAACTGCGTTACCTGATAAGCCTTTGGCAAATCAGCATAGAAATAATTTTTGCGTGCAAAGTGGGTCCACTCATGGATATCGCAATGACATGCCAGTCCCATTTTAAGCGCATATTCCAGTGCCTTTAAATTAGGTTTTGGTAAGGTACCGGGATGCCCCAAACTCACAGGACTCACCTGTGTATTCGCCTCACTTCCGTAAAGGTATGGGTCAGTAGAAAACGCTTTGGATTCAGTAAGCAATTGGCAATGGACTTCAAGGCCTATTACTACTTCGTATTTATTGGTGGGGGTGGTGGTGGATGACATTTACGTTTTTTAATTTGGATAAATCTGTTTACCGTGATTTATAATTGTAGTTACAAAAGCTACTGGGGTATCAACCCAATAATCAATTTCATTTTGGGTATAAAGAATCAAATCAAAGGGAATTCCTTGTCCGCGTAAAGCTTTTCTAATTCTCATTCTTTGCTCTCTTCTATCTTCGTAAAAAGTATCCTTTATAATCAACAAATCAAGGTCGCTATCTTCGTTAGGCGTACCATACGCATAAGACCCAAATAAGAAAATTTTCTCAGGCGAAACTTCTTTCACAATGATGCTTACTACTTGCTTTATCTTTTCTTCTGAAATCATTTTTCTAAGGCTTAAATTATTCATGAATTTCTAAGCAAGCTATGTTTTTATATTCTTCCAAATTCATAAAGTCAATTATTTTTTCTTTGTTAGTGGTTATCAATTCAACTATTCTTGGAGAGGTCAGATTCCCTGTCCTTAACCAAATTATTTTAGGAGGACTTCCATTTAGCATTGCAATGTCAACAAAATCAGAATCAAAAGTTAAAATTGTATAATTGTTTTTTCTTGCAAATCTCCAAATTTCTAAATCAGGTTTATCATTTAGTCCAACATGCTTTACATGAACAGAATTCTCAAAAACTGATTTTAGTTTTTCTTCTATTCTAAAAGAAATATTCTGGTCAATTAGGAGCATTAAGATGCCTTACGTAATCTGTTTTCTTTATCTGCCGCATAGGCAAGGCAGGCTCTTATATCTTCTTCAGTTAGCTCAGGGAAATCATAAATTATTTCCTGAAAACTCATTCCGTTTGCAAGCCAGTTTAAGACATCATATACACTAATTCGCGTATTGCGCACACATGGTTTCCCAAATCTTTTCTCAGGTGATATAGTGATTATAGAGGCGTAATTCATGTTAGATAATTTTATACAAAGATATTAATTTATTTGAAGGGATAATTTTTCTTCAATCAACTTCAAGGCTTCTTCTAACCCTTTTGAATTATTGCCAATTACGCTGGCATAAAAAGGAGAGCCGCCACCAACACCATCTATCAGAGGCTGAATTTCTCTGATGAAATTCCCTGCGTGTAGGGTTTTGTTTTTTTGCGTTTCTTCTTTGGGAATGGAAAGCCAAATACCTGCTTTGCCATCCTGACTTTTCCCATGAAATAATAAAGTTTTAGCGGGCTTTAAATTCGCATTAATAGCGTTGATATAAAGCCTTGTTGCGTCACCATCCAATGAAAATAAATGGTCGGTTCTCTTCTTAATTATTGGGTCGGTATTGTCTATTATTTCTGCAATAAATCTTTCGGCTTTTGCCATGGCATCTGCCATTTCGCGTCCTTCTTTTTGTTTCTCTAACTGCTTCTTCTCCTCCATTAAATTCTCAACCAATTCTATTAAAGGTTTGTTGCCTTTTACAACTGCTTTAAGGGAAGCAATTTCTTCAGCATTTTTATAAATTAAGTTTTCAGCTTCTGTTCCAGTGAGTGCCTCAATCCTTCTTACTCCAGCTGCCACAGCACCTTCTGAGGTGATTTTAAAAAATCCAAGCGTGCCTGTGGCGGGGATGTGCGTTCCTCCACAAAGCTCAATGGAGTAGTTTTTATCAAAGGTTATCATGCGCACTTTGTCGCCATATTTCTCACCAAAAAGGCTCATAGCTCCTGCCTTCTTTGCTTCATCAATGGGGAGGTTGCGGTCTTCGTGTAAAGGGATATTCCCTCTTATTTTTTCATTTACTATTCTCTCTACTTTGCGGACTTCCTCATCCGTCATTTTTGCAAAATGGGAAAAATCAAAACGTAGATATTTGCTATTAACCAAAGAACCTTTTTGCGCCACATGCGTACCTAATACCATGCGTAAAGCTGCGTGTAAAAGGTGTGTTGCACTATGGTTACGGGCAGTATTTAGTCTGTTTTCTGTATTGATGGAAGCCGTGAATTTTTCCTCAGGAAATTCAGGCAACGCCTCACTCACATGAATTATCAAATCATTTTCTCTAAAGGTATTGATGATGTTTATAGTTTCATTGGCTGAGGTTAAAGTACCCGTATCACCTACCTGTCCGCCACCCTCTGGATAGAAGGGAGTTTTATCCAAAACAATATGGTAATTCTCTTTTCCTTTTTGGGTTGATTTGCGGTAGCGCAGAATACTCACTGCTGCCTCATTTTCATCATAGCCAATAAACTCTGTAGCGGTTTTGGAATCATTGAGCACCAACCAATCACCTTCTTCCTTTGCGGCTGCATTGCGGCTGCGGGTTTTCTGTTGTTGCAGGCATGTTTGGAAACCTTCCATATCCACAGTCCATCCATTTTCTTTAGCCATTAATTGTGTTAAATCAATTGGAAAACCATACGTGTCATATAGTTGAAATGCAAACTCACCTGCAACAATTTGCTTATCAAAATCAACCAAAAATTTCGGTTCTAATTTCTTTCCTGATAGCCAACCACCTGTATAGCTTTCTAATAAATGTATACCTGCAGCTAGTGTTGCTAAAAATCCTTTTTCCTCTTCAAGAATTACCTTTTTTATAAAGTCCTCTTGCTTGATTACCTCAGGGAAAATATCTTTAAACTGCTGCGCCAAAACGGCAACCAAACTATGAATATAAGGCGCATCCATCTTGAGGAAAGTATAGCCATAACGCACTGCACGGCGCAGGATTCTGCGTATAACATAACCTGCATTATTGTTAGACGGCAATTGCCCATCAGCAATGGTAAAAGTAATAGCGCGGATGTGGTCAGCAATTACTCTGAAGGCAATATCTGTTTCCTCTTTCTCTCCGTATTTAATTTTAAAATCCAGCTCCATTTTTTTAATGAGGGGCTGGAAAATATCCGTATCATAATTAGAAGATTTGCCTTGCAGCACACGCACCAATCTCTCAAAGCCCATCCCCGTATCCACGTGTTGTGCAGGGAGTTTTTCAAGGCTGCCATCTGCTTTACGGTTGAACTCCATAAACACATTATTCCAAATTTCAATTACCTGCGGATGGTCATTATTTACTAAGGTTTTTCCATCAATAGTTTGGCGTTCCGAGTCAGGGCGCAAGTCAACATGAATCTCTGTGCAAGGGCCACACGGGCCGGTATCACCCATCTCCCAAAAGTTATCTTTTTTAGAGCCGTTGAGGATTCTATCCTCTGCAATCAGGGGCTTCCATGTATCAAAACTTTCCTGGTCAAAGGCAAGATTTTCGGTAGCAAATCCCTCAAAAACGGTTACATAAAGTCTATTCTTATCTATTTTATAAACATCCGTAAGGAGCTCCCACGCCCACTCAATGGCGTCTTTTTTAAAGTAATCTCCAAAGCTCCAATTGCCCAACATCTCAAACATGGTGTGGTGATAGGTATCAATTCCCACCTCCTCTAAATCATTATGTTTGCCTGATACACGCAAGCACTTTTGCGTATCAGCAACACGGGTGTTTTGCGCTTGTTTATTTCCTAAAAAATAATCTTTAAATGGGTTCATCCCCGCATTGGTAAACATGAGTGTGGGGTCATCCTTTACCACTATTGGGGCACTGGGAACAATGATATGCCCCTTGCTCTTAAAAAATTCTAAAAACGCGCTGCGTATTTCGTCTGACTTCATCATAAAATAAGGTGCAAATATAGGGTTTGAGATTAAGAGGTTTTTTGAAATAGGCTTATGAAACTTAATAATTAAATTTGCCCCATAAAACCAACGTATTATTATTTAAATGAAGATTATTTGTGTAGGCAGAAATTACGCAGAGCATGCCAAAGAGCTTAATAACGAAGTGCCTGAAAATCCTGTTATCTTTATGAAGCCTGAGTCATCACTCAACAAAGATAACCGCCCTTTTTTTATTCCTGCTTTTAGTGATGATATACATTATGAAGTGGAGGTTGTGGTAAGGATTGGAAAAAATGGCAAACACATAGCCCCTCAGTTTGCTATGGATTACATTAAAGATTTCGGCCTTGGGATAGATTTTACGGCAAGAGATTTACAAAGCCAACTTAAGGCGAAGGGTCTCCCGTGGGAGTTAGCAAAGGGCTTTGATTTATCTGCAGTTACCGGGAAGTTCTATCCCAAAGAAGAAATAAAAAATCCTGCTAATATTAATTTCTCATTGCAAAAAAATGGAGAGGTAGTGCAAAGTGGCAATACCGCAGATATGCTTTTCAGCTTTCAGGATATTATCAGTTTCGTATCAAAATATTTTACTTTAAAGATTGGTGATTTGATATTTACCGGCACACCAAAAGGAGTGGGCAGAGTAACAAGAGAAGATATACTTATTGGCTATTTTGAGGGTGAAGAATCTTTTAAAATCAAGGTGAAATAGTGAGAGGACTAAAGATTCTGAAAGGAATTCAGCATCTAAGATTTGAATTGTTGAGATTCCGAAATAAATTCGGAATGACGGCTGTGTTATTCTTATTTATCTGCACATCCTCCCACGCCCAAAAATTTAACAAAAACTACTTCCGCAATCCGCTGGATATACCCATACAGTTAGCGGGGAGTTTTGGGGAGTTGCGTTTCAACCATTTTCATACAGGCTTGGATATTCGCACCAAAGGGCAGGAAGGGCTACCCGTTTATGCTGCTGCTGATGGTTGGATAAGCAGGATTAATATTTCTGCTTATGGTTATGGAAATCTACTTTTTATTAGCCATACCAATGGCTATACAACAGTTTATGCGCATCTGCAAAGGTTTGCCCCTAACATCAAAATTTATGTGCGGGAACAACAATATAAACTGGAAAGCTTTGAGGTGGATTTGCACCCGAATCAACAAAAGTTTCATGTAAAAAAGGGGGAGTTGATTGGTTATTCTGGCAATACAGGAGGCTCTAAAGCACCCCATCTTCATTTTGAAATTAGGGAGACAATGACCGAGGCACCCGTGAACCCCATGCTCTTTTTGAGTGATGAAATTAAGGATACTTTGCCACCAGTTATCAGTGGTTTAAAACTCTATCCATTGGACTCTAATAGTTTTATAAAAGCAGGCGGTAGAGTAGTTGGTTTTGGGGATGGACTTAAGTTGGATGTTTATAAAAGAAACGGCCAATATGCCTTGCAATCAGGTTTGAAAATAGAGGCAAAAGGAAACATTGGTGTAGGCATTAAAACCGTGGATTACGCCACTGATTACGCAAATTTCATTGCCCCATATTCTGTAGAAATGTGTATTGATAAAGACAGAAAATTCTACCAATGCATGGAGAAATTGGAGTTTGGAAAATTGCGCTACATCAATGCGCATACTGACTATGAAGAGTACATAAAAAACAGTTCGTGGTATGAGAGGATGTACCAACTCCCCAATGATTCTCAAAGTTATTACGGTGTAAAGGGCAATGGCAAAATAAATATCTCTGCCAACCAAACTGAAGTATTTTTTACTGTAAAAGATTTACATAATCTACAAGCAAAGTTGGTTTTTAATATCTTTAAATCAAAGCTTGACCTACACCCCAAAAACAGAATTGATAAGAAAAAGATTACCGATACATTCTTGAATTGCCGTGAAGAAAACATCCTTAAGCAAGAAGGATTTTATTTAAAGATTCCTAAAAATGTGTTGTATGATGATGCCATAATCTCCCTGAAACAAAACCCAAAGGTAGCTAAATCCTATTCACCATTATTTATTGCGGGGGATGCCACTGTACCCATACACTCTGAGTGCGAGGTGGGGATTAAAATTACCAATATCCCTGAGAATTTAAAAGACAAAGTTGGGATACTCTGCGCAAGCCGTGGCTTTTTAGATGCTCATCTAAAAGATGATTGGCTCATTGCAAAAACTAGATACCTAGGCGGCTTCTGCGTTATGGCAGATATTACACCTCCCTCTGTACGCAGCTTAACCCTTTTACCCGGTGGCAGTTTGGGCTACAAAAAACTCATCTCTTTTAAAATTGGGGATGATTTATCAGGCGTTAAATCCTTTAGAGGAGAGATTGATGGCAAATGGGTTTTGTTTGAATATGAAGGCAAATCCTCAGTGCTATCCCACACAATTGATAAACCATATGAACACGGAATGCACACCCTAAAACTTGTGGTTACAGATGGAAAAAACAACGTGAATACCGTGGAGATGAACTTTAGGATGTAACCGAAAACTTCCCTCTCATAAAATAAGAAGGCCCTTACAATATGTAAGGGCTTTCTTATTTATTTCTCCAAAATAGATTCTGAAATAAATTCAGAATGACGTTACTTAATTTTTATTCAACTGTGCAAAATGATAGAAGAAATGTGGGATGGTTTCAATCCCCTTCAGGAAGTTGAAAATGCCATAACTTTCATTAGGGGAGTGGAGGGCATCGCTATCCAACCCAAAACCCATAAGCACTGATTTTATTCCTAATTCTTTCTCAAACAAAGCCACAATGGGTATACTGCCACCGCCTCTTGTGGGGATTGGGCGTTTGCCAAAAGTAGTTTCAAAAGCCATGCTTGCGGCTTTAAAAGCAACAGAATCTGTTGGTGTAAGCACAGGCTCTCCGCCGTGGTGTGGGCGAACCTCTACCGTTACAGATTTAGGGGCAACACTTTTAAAGTAATCAGAGAATATCTGTGATATTTTTTCTGAACTTTGGTTAGGCACTAGGCGCATGGAAATTTTAGCAAATGCCTTGGAAGGCAATACTGTTTTTGCACCCTCACCAGTGTAGCCACCCCAAATGCCGTTTACATCTAATGTTGGGCGTATGCCTGTTCTCTCAATGGTTGAGTATCCTTTTTCGCCACGGGTTTCTGCTATGTGTAAATCCTTTTTATATTCTGTTTCATCAAAAGGAATTTTAGCCAATTCGGCACGGTCAGTATCACTCACTGCCATCACTGCATCATAAAAACCTGGGATGGTAATATGGTTATTTTCATCATGGCAATCAGAAATCATCTTGCACAAAATATTGATTGGGTTAGCTACCGCACCTCCATAAACTCCTGAGTGCAAATCTCTGTTTGGGCCAGTAACTTCCACCTCTACATAGGCTAATCCTCGTAAGCCAACATCAATAGATGGGCAATCGTTAGCAATCATGGAGGTATCAGAAATAAGTATTACATCAGCATGGAGGCGGTCTCTGTTTTCATGCACAAATAGCCCAAGATTTTGTGAGCCTACTTCTTCCTCACCTTCAATCATAAATTTTACATTGCAGTGCAGGGTATTGGTTTTCATCATCAATTCAAATGCTTTGATGTGCATATATACTTGCCCCTTATCATCACAAGCACCGCGTGAGTAGATTTTACCATTGCGCACAGTGGGTTCAAAAGGGGGAGTTTCCCAAAGGTTATAAGGGTCGGCAGGTTGCACATCATAATGCCCATAAACCAATATAGTTGGTAAAGCAGGGTCAACCATTTTCTCACCATAAATTACAGGATAGCCTTTGGTTGGGCATATCTCTAGATGGTCAGCACCGGCTTCTTTCAATTTATTAGCAACATATTCGGCGGCTTGTTTTACATCGCCACTGAACTTTGGGTCTGCACTTACAGATGGGATTCTTAATAGGTCAAAAAGTTCGCTTAGGAAACGGTCTTTGTTGTTCTCAACATAACTCAGTACTTCTTCTTTCATCTAATTGTGTTTGTTTAATGATTGTTCTGCAAAGCTAAATCAAGCGGGGGGAATTATAGTTATGAACTATGAGTTATGAACCATAAACTATTTGCGCCGTTATTGGTGTTTTTTCACCAACAACTTATTTTTTTGTATGTTGGCGATAACACCAACATTGGCGAATAATTTTTTTGTGGCATTTAACTAAAAGCAATTGCATTTATCAAGAAAGCTTTTGTAGTTATTGAGAAAGCTTTTACCGCTATGCAAAACGGAGCTCCCTTAAATGAAAAAGGAAATACAGCTAACCATAACGGAGCTTCAGTTGAGCAAAAAACTCTTTCAGTTGATGAAAAAGCTCTTTCCGCAGGACATTCCGGCAGAACTTTCTCTACAGCTGCTGCCACTTTGGCAGTAAATGGAGGGATAGATGAGGGAAAGGGAGGGGAACCCCTAAATCCCCTAAAGCGGACTTGCTCTCCGATGAAGCACTAAGGTGTGATAAGGTTAAAGCCCCGAAGCTTCGGGATTGGGGGTAAAACCAAAAGAAGAGTATCTTTCTCCATTCTCAAAACTTGTCCTGAATTCATTTCAGGATTTTCAAATTGCCTTCAATTCTTCTCAGTATTTTTGCAGTCTTATTTATATATAATGAAGACCAAATTATACTTACTTATTTTAGCTTTATTCTCTGCCCTCCCATTATTTGCACAAGAGGAGGATGGTGAAAAAGAACAGGAAACTGCCCGCAAAAAGTTTGAGGAATTCCATAATGCGTGGCGGGATAATAACCTTAATGCGGTGGATATGTATAAGGAGTTGCAGCAAACTAATGTGCACAGTAAATCATTAAATAAAAAGGGCAGCACCACTTGGCAATACCTTGGCCCTATGAACCAAAGCGGCAGGATGATGGGCGTGGTAGTAACCAAAACCAACACTAAAATATGGTATGCCGTGGCAGATGGTGGCGGCATTTGGCGCACTACTGATGGCGGAGTTTTTTGGGCACCTATCACAGATACTTTTCCATCATTGAGGATGAGCACTATTGGCATAAGCAACGTAACGGATAAGATAATTGTTGCAGGCACGCATGAAGGATTTCTATACATTACCAAAGATTCTGCGTTAAGTTGGAAGATAATTACTCCTTGCAAAAGTTGTAGTTATGTAAACGCTATTAGCTTTCACCCTACAGAGGCAGGGCGGTTTTTGGTAGCTATGGAGGGAGGCCTTTATGAAACCAGAGATACCGGAAAAACATGGGCACAGCTCATGGGCACTGGCAGGTTTTACAGTGCCTTTTATGATTATAGTAATACCGATGATATTTTCGCCGCCGCCAATTACGGCACAAGCTATTATGGCTTATTAGTTAAGCTAAAAAAGAAGACATCAACCACCTATACACCCAGCCAGTTATTAAAAGTAAAAACATCCTATTGGGGCACAATAAAGATAGACCAATGCGCCACCAAACCCGGGGTTTTGTATGCGCTTTTGGCGGACTCTCAGGCGGTGATAAAATCAGCAGATACAGGCAAAACATGGGTAGCCTGCGCCACCAAACCTTATAGAGATAGCTACCACAAAGGCATGGATTATTTGGCTGTATCACCTGATAACTCCAACACCGTTTTTACCGGCACCACATGGATGTTCCGCACCTTGGATGGCGGCAAAACTTGGGAAACGGGGGATACCATCATCAATAATGGAGTGCATGTTGATGTGCATTGTTTGTACTTTCCCAAGCACATAAAGAATAAATTTTTTGGCTGTAATGATGGAGGGATTTATTCCACCTCTGCCTATAGGGGCAACCCGCTAAAATGGACTTATCATGGCAATAATATACAAACCTTACAAATATATAATTGCGCCTTGCACCCGCAAACAGATGATACTGTAATAGTAGGCACACAAGATAATGGATATGATAAATACCATGGGGCAGATGATGCTTGGAAAGTAGTGGGCGGTGATGGTTTTTGTACCATTTACGATTATGATGACCCCGCTTATTTTTATCACGAATACTGCTCAGGCAATCTGCACCGCGCCTCTAATGGTTTCACTTGGTGGAGTGCAAAAAAGATGAACGGCTTACCTACCACCAAAGGTTTTTATGATGGCGTTACCACACCCGATAAGGTGGATTGGTACGGGCAAGGGATTACCATCTCCCCCAAAGAAGCTAATGTACTTTATTTTGGTACTAACTTCCTTTATAAAACCACTGATAAAGCAGATAATTGGGATAAAATTGATACCAATGCATTAAGCACTAATACCAATGATTTTGTAACTAAAATTGCCGTTGCCCCTTCAGATTCTTCTATAGTTTATGTAGGCATGACCTATGGAAATATGTATAGAATTAAAGACAGTAGCGGGGTTGTAAAAAAGAAAAATATCTCTAAAGGATTAACTTCCTATAACCGTTGGCGTGGCATTGCTATTTCAGATTCCTCTGCCAATACCGTTTTTATTTGTGGTGATGGCGGATGGGCTAATAAAGGTATTTACCGCACCCTTGATGGCGGCAAAACCTGGAAGGTATTTGCCACAGGTTTACCCAAGGCTGCCGTTAACGTAATTATGTTTGATAAGATTGATGAAAAGATACTTTTTGCGGGTACCACCTATGGCTTATTTTACTCCAAAAACCGTGGAGTGCTTTGGGAAAAAATGCCCAACTTCCCCAATGTAGAAGTTTGGGATATTGATATCAAAATACGCAATGGCAAACGCAGTATTTTGGTGGGCACTTATGGCCGTGGCGCCATCTACTCCAATGATTTTGATACAGGAGGCACCATTACTTCCATAGCAGAAATCAATAAAAATATTGAACTAAAAATCACCTCTACCCTACTCTCAGAAAGCAGTAAAATTTTATTGAATTTGCCGCAAGAAACTCATGTAAAAATAAAACTATTAGATGCCAATGGCAAACTCATTTTAACCCTCCATAACGGAATAATTTTAGGGGGCAATGCAACCTTTCCTATCAGTTCTGCGTTATTGGCACAATTATCAGCGGGGGTATATTTAATCACTGCGGAAACCACCAACGCAACAGCCACTATCAAATGCATAAAACAATAATGAAACTACTAACTACTTTACTTTTTTTTATCTTTTTTTTGGGTAATACCAATGCCCAATTTTACCAACCCGGTATTGGCAATACTGATGATGTTAAAAATCATAATCATGGTATTGATAGAAAGAAGGTAAAATGTAAAGCCCTTGAACTTACCAAAGAAGAATTGCAGATGTCACCTAACTTCCACCTAAGGGCAGATACCAGTATTTTACCTGCTGATTTTCCCAAGCCACCAAGCGGAGTTTTGCCATGCGGTTGCCACAGTTTCCGCAACAAAACATATTATCTTTCTGGTAAAAACACCCAAGAAATTTTTGATTATTACACAAGCCTTATGGTAAATAAAGGCTATGCTTTTGAGGAGGCACAAGCTGGTGAAAAGCCCAATGATTTTATCTTAAATTTCTCTAACAAAAAGGCCACTGGCAGCATTTACGTGTATGGTGATAAACAAGCTTATGTAATTACCTACAGATTAATGAAAGGTAGTGGCAGCAACTGCAATTGCGGCGCTAATCGCTAATAAACCTTAGCTCTTAATAATTTTAAAAGGCACATCCCTTAATAGTTTCCTTGCCTCTTTCATACTTGGTATTCTATCCCCCTGCCAGCTAAGGGTGCGGTATCTATAACTCAATGCCCCAATATGCTGCATAGCTGTTCTGTGGGGTCCACTATTTTTATAAAGAATCATATCCTCTTCCGTTTCCCAAACGGTGAGGGTATAACCCACCAAAGGCAATCTTAAACTCATATTGGCATATACACAACCCTCCGATTTTAGCGCCTGCCTAAGGCTGTGCTTTGAGTGATTCATAAAAGCAGGCAGCTGCCTCAATCCTCTTATGTGTATTTCTGTGGCTACAATGTGTTTCATTGTTTGAGTTTAAAGTTTAAGGTTTGATGTTTAAAGTTCAAAGTTAAATGTTGCAGAATTGATACTTTCATTTTTCACTATTCACTTTTTTAGAAAGGATACCCTATAGCTAATTGGAAATTTACTTTTTTTGCCCATTGGTCATTGGTGTAGTTTCTATACACCCAGCGGCTACCTTCGGGGTAGGCGGGGTCATGGAACGGGATTGCAAAATCTGCCCTAAAAACAAAGAGGCTCATATCAAACCTTAAACCCGCACCTGGGCCTATGGCAAGCTCTTTCCAAAATTCTTTTGAGAGTTTTGCACCGGGGCGTAAGCTGTCTTTTTTATCCAGCCATACATTGCCATAATCCACAAATAAAGCCCCTTTAAAATACCCATAAATAGGGAACCTAAACTCCATACTGCCCTCCAATTTTACATCCCCAGATTTATCTATTTTTCTTTTATCAGTTTGCAAATAAGTACCCGGCCCCACCTCTCTGCTACGGAATGCCCTAACGCTATTGGCACCACCAACATAGTAGCGTTTTTCAAAGGGCAAAGTCTGTGAACCAAAGATGGGGAAACCTAAGCCTGCCACATTCCTAAACACCAAATTGCTGTTGTGCAAAACAGGGAAATAGAATCTTAAATCGGCATCCAGTTTTACATAATTAAAATAATCTAACCCATAAAGCTTTTTACCCAAACCCTTTGTAGAATCAATGATGCCTGATTTGCTCACTAAATCAAAAACCTGCTCTGCAAAACCACCTGCCTCTGCCCCGTTAAGGAAAACCCAATAGGGCTTTTTTACCATGGCATAAGGTTGCGTATTGATGACATAAGAAAAGCGGGAATCGGTAATTAAGTGGGGGTCAAAAAGGTTTCGGATTAGGGGGTCTTTGGAAACTTTTGAAGTGTCAAAAATCTTTGCATTTACAAGGCTTGCCTCAGCAGGAGTTAGATAAAATTTAATGGGTTTGCCTTTTAAATAAGGAGTGCGGATAATCTTTTTCTGCCACTGATAGCTAAGGTTTAAATTGCCTGTAGTGCGGGAGTAGTAGCTGTTGTTCTCATAAATATAATTAAGGTTTAGGGAGGTGGATGAAGTCAATTGTCTCCAATTCCATTTCTCAGGGATGCGAATGGGAGAAACTAATTGCGGGAAAATTAGCGATGCCGTTGCCCCCACTTGGTAATTAATAAAGCTATCCACAGGGCGGAAGAGATGGATGGTATCAAATGGGATTTCTACAGCGCCACGCAACCTTGTTTCAAATTGCAAAGCACGGTGGTAAAGGTTATTATCTCTGAAAATACCAGAGGTGGAAATTCCATACAGCGTGCTATAAGCATTGGTGATTGCCTTATCGGTTTCCTCTTGCCTGTTCACTTCAAAATCAGAGAGCAATGCCCTCTTTTTTTTGGGTGAGAGGCGAAGATAAAAATCCACTGTTCCGGTATCAGTATAAGGGAAACTATCAGGGGTGGAGACAATATCCACGAACTCATAATTATTGAGTTGATAAAGACGTACAAAGCCAAAACTATCATACTTAAACCTGTCTTTTTGGGTAGTATCTCCAAAAGAATATTCAGGCTCTACTGTTACCTCACCCACCTTATAAATTTTATGATTATTCCTGCCCTCAGGGTTTAGGATAATCATAGTAGTGGCTACCTCACCACCCGTAGTATCCAGTTTAAAACGGACATACTGCAATTGAAAATCAAAATAGCCGTGGTTTTTTAAAAGAGAAACTATCTTAGCTCTTTGCTCTGAAATTACATCGGCATCGTATTGCAGCCCTGCATAAATCAAAGGTTCAGAGGAATCATTTCTTACAATTTTTTCTATCCCCGGGTCATAGATTTTATAGTTGAAATTCTTAAAATTATATGCCCTGCCAGGGGTAATGGTGTATATAACCTTTGCCTTTTTATTGGACTGCTTTAGCGCCACCTCCACATTGGCTTTCATGTATCCCTTATCAGCTAGATACATTTTCATATCTCTGGCAGAAGCAATGTGTTGGTTGAGGTCTAAAATCACAGGCCCTTCCACCGCACTTCTAAAATCGTCAAGGTCTTTTTGATATTCTAAAATTTTATCCTCAATCTTAGTAATCTTATTTTGCAGCTTCTTTATTTTTCTTTTTGATGTATTGGAATCCGTAGCTGCCAAATCACTCTTTACAATTTTTAGTTTGGCTTGCTGTTCTGCAATCTTTTTATTTTTTGATTGGATGAATTCCGTTTTATCCGCTATCAAATACTGCCACATCTGGAACCTGACAATGCCCAAAAATCTTTTGTTTGGCTTCTGCCTTACTAGGCTATAGAGGGGGTCTTCAAAATCGCGGGGCTCATCTTTTATTACTACCTTATCCAGCAGGTGTTTATTTTCGGGGATGTGTTTATTGATATTAAAAGAAAACCGAAGCACTTTACAAGAAAACTGCAAGCCGGTTGATAATAGCATCACAATAAAAACCGAATTTCGCAGACTTAATAAAGATGGTTTCAAAAACACAGATAAAGTTTGTTAAATCCCTCCACCTGAAAAAGAACAGAGAGGAGAGTGGTTTTTTTGTAGCAGAAGGTGCAAAAATAGTGATTGACCTGCTTAGCAGCGGGCTGCGGTTTGACAAAATCTTTGCCACCCAACCGTGGATAGATGCTAATAATGCCCTTTTTAATACTGCCAACAATGTTTTTGTGGTTGATGAAAAAGAATTAAAACAACTCAGCGAACTCACAACCCCCAATGAGGTGGTGGCTGTTTTTCTTATTTCAAAAGATGAAGTTGCCAAGCAAAAACCTTCCTCAATTCTCATTGCTTTGGAAAGTATTCGCGACCCAGGGAATATGGGAACCATAATACGCATTGCAGATTGGTATGGCATAAATACCATAATTTGTAGTGAGGATTGCGTAGATGTTTACGCCCACAAAGTGGTGCAGGCAAGTATGGGTAGCATTGGCAGGGTTAATATTATTGAGGGTGATTTGTTGGCGCTTTTGCCCACCTACCCCTACCCTATTTATGCCGCCACTTTGGGTGGCAAAATAAATCTCCACCAAATGGAAGCAACTAAAAACTGCATCCTTATGATTGGTAATGAGGCCAAAGGCTTGAGTGATGCGCTGATTTCTATTTCCACCAACACCATCTGTATCCCTCAGTTTGGCAAAGCCGAATCGCTGAATGCTTCGGTGGCTACTGCTGTAATTATTGATAATTTGGTAAGGCTAAATTCTTAACTTTGAAAAGTGAAAAAGCATACCCTTTCTTTTAAGCCCGAAATCAATTTCTCTGTAATTGGTATTGTATCCAATGCGGCAGAATATAAACTGGCTTTTGAGGTAAATACTGCCGTAAAAATTAGTCTTGATAAATCGGAAACACTGCTTTCATTTGCGCCCAAAAAGAAAAAGAATGAGAGCTATGAGGCATATCTTTTTATAGAAGAAACTGAAAGGCTGCGCTATTATCTGGTAAAAACAAAGCAGGGCAGCAACCTCCTTTTCCCTGATTATAAACAAATAGATTA
>JAPLCZ010000210.1 GCA_026391915.1 Bacteroidota bacterium
GTCCATAAACCATATTTTGATAAGAACAAAGCTTGCTAAAATATATGCTTTTTCCTGATGTCTTAAGCTCCGTTACGCCTCTTGGAGTTAGTGCAAAAAGCCCAGTGTTGGTAGCAAAATAAACAGTATTATTTGTTGGATTATAGGCAACTGATTTCCCCCTAACCCCAAACTTTATTTGCGATATAGTGATGCCGTTTTTTTCCTTAGCATTCACTTTAAAAATGGAGTCCCATTCATTCTTTTCTATATCCTTACCAATAGAAAACAAACCTATGACCCCTGATGCTGAAAAGGCAAAATAGCTTTTATTGAGTTTGCAAACATCTTTCACTGCCATTACCTGAGAAGAGATTTTTTTTCCATCCCTATCAGTGATATTAAAGTCTTGCGAGGTGTAGAAAATCCGCATCTTTTCTTTGTCATAAAACAGTTGATTGATTTGTTGGTTGCCTGCATTATTTACCAAAGGTTTTATGGAAAAATCTGATGGATTAACACTAAGGATTTGGTCATTATTAGTAGCAATAAGGAGAGAGGATGAAACCACAATCCTATTGGGTTTATACTCCTTAAGTTTTATCAATTGCGTATTTAAATCCGGTACTAAAAGTACACCTTCATTGGCAGTACCAAACCAATAATTATTTTCTCTGTCCTGCATCACACAGGTAATACTTTTTGATGGGAAATATGCCATGCCTTTATTGAGTAATTCGCCTTGTGCAGAGATGCTATAAACCCCATGGGTAGTGCATGCCCAAATAGCAGTACCTGCCACACTAATATTTTGAATAGCAGAGGCAAACTTTACAGTAAATAAATGGGTTAGTTGTCCATTTTTTAGGGTATAAAATGTTTTAACATCACCTTCTTCTTTTACCAAAAATAAAATGTTTTGGAAACAAAACATTTTCACCCTAGAGTTAGATAAACTGAAGTTGATATTGATTTTTCGCACCTCACCTTTTTGGCTTATTTGATAAAGAAAGCCACTCAGCACGTAATAGTTAGTTAGCGTTTGGGCAGTATAAGAAAGTTGGGTTAATGGCAACAGAATTTGCTTCCATCTTTTCTTTGCTTTCAAACTATAAATATCAACACCTTTGGGCTGCAATGCAAACACAGATTCATCAATAATTCCAAAGCGGTAATAGCCCATTGGCTTCTCCTGAATAAGGGGGTGTAGAGAATCATTTTCTACATTGTAGAGGTAGCCATCAAAGGTTTGGTACCATCTTCTGCCCATTTTATCCTGATGAATATCTGAACCGGACCGGGAGGTTTGCAACTTAGAATAATAGGACTTAAAACGGGAGGCATCATACCTTGTTAGCCCCTCATCATGCGCTAACCAAACATAGCCTTTTGTGTCCTGAAAAATATCATAAACAGCATTGGAAGGTAAGCCTTTGCTTTTGTTGATGAGGATGCCGCAGGGGTCTTGGGCTTGGAGAAGACTACAAGAAAAGAGGAAAAATAAAAGGAGATGACAGAGCTTAAATTTCATAAGTTAGCAAAGGTAATTTTCTTTTTTTAACCACAAAGAGCACAGAGTTAAGAAGCACAAAATTCACTGAGTAAAATTTAAACTTTGTGTTTCTTTGTGTGAGTTTTCTTTGTGAGCTTAGTGGTTTGTGTTTAAAAAAACGAGGCGCAATTTCTTGCACCCCGTTTCTACTAATTGCGATTGTTTACTGCTTACTTAGGAATGATTAATTTGTGGGTTGAACTTATTTGGTTGGATTGAATTTTAACATAATAAATACCCGCTGGCAATTGGGTTGGCAATACTGTTTTTAATGATTGAATTCGTATGGGTTTGGTTACTTCTCTGCCTGTTACGTCCAAAATGCTTAGGGTTGTATTTTCAAATTCACTCATCTCAATAGTAGTAAATCCGGTAGAGGATGGGTTAGGATAAATTTTGATTTTAGAAGTAGAAATTAATTTTGATTTTTGTTCTTCATCCTTATCAGATTTTACCAAAATGCCAAACCTGTTTTTTGCAGAACTTATATCATCCTTGCTGATGAGAATTATCATTTCAGCGTTTAGCTGCTTTGAAGTTTGGTATTTATTATCTATTAAAAATAATCTATCAGTAGTGCTAAAACTTTCAATTCCTGAAATGCTTAATTCATAATCACGGAGTTCAATTCCTATGATATTGATGGGGATAAGTTTGTCTTTTTTAACCTCACCAAATACTTGGGCAGCTAAAGTATTTGCATCAAAATCAAGAGTGGAAATATTATGAGTTAGCCCTTCCAATTTAAACGCGTCAAATTGGTTATCAAATAAATCTGTTGCACCCTCACGAGTTGCAATAATTGCTTCATCAGTTTCACCACTATCATTGGTTAGAGTTAAATGCAGAATACTTTCTTCAGCTTTTGCTTTTTTAAAGAAGGTAGTATTGGTTTTTGTTTTTGCACCTTCACTCAAAACTATGTATGCATTTTTTGAATTCGCTTTTACTAAAAACGCCTGCTGACTTGCGATTACAGAAGTACCTCCATTCGTACCCCCTAACCTTGTATTATAGGTTACAAATTTTCCTTTGTCAGACGACCAAATGTAGAAAGTGCTATCCATATCGTATTTGTAAACACCATTAAGGACATCCCAATCTATATTGCATGGGTATGGATTGCCCACCAGATTCCAGCCATCATTTGCTTGCCCATAAGTAGTAGAAGTGTAAGTAATTGGCAGTTGAATAACCCCTTGATTTACCACGCCATTAAAATCAATTTTGGCGGGTTTGCTTGCTACATTTATTTTCCATCCTGTGCCTGTGCCCATTAGCGTATTAGCATCTATGGCTGCTGTAAAACCAACATCAGTTTTGCCAGATGTTGGCTCATAATAAGAAAATACATTTGGTGTTTTGTTTGGGTTAGCACCCTTCATCCCATTAAGGGTAATATCATCTTTTAGGTCTTTTAATATAGCTCCTGCAATAGGTGATGAGATATAAGTATCCCCAGCTTTTCCGCTTGGGATAAGTCTGTTAATTTTTAGTTTACCAACTACAGAAGCATCTTTTGGGATTGATAAAATATGTCCTGTTTTTTGTGTATTCCCAACTAAAACAATTTTCCCATTCGCATTCAGAATCCCTTTTTGCGGGGTGATAAACCCTGTAACTCTAAGGTCATTATTGATAACCAAAGTTGAGTCCGTTTCAAAAACAAGATTACTCACTTTGAGTTCTTCTTTGCCAGCAAAATACTGTGAATACTTTTTAAGTTTTGGGTGCGTGAAAGGGAATTTCATGCTTCTGAAAATCAAGGTTGCATTGGAATTGGAAGCATCTACTTTATCACTGTTATTTGTTAAATCTCTTGAGATAATTAATGAATCATTAATTGTTAATTTTCCGTTTTTAGTAATAGTTAGATGCTTGGCATAGGCTATTGAATTAATGACAGGTGCATATTTTTTTATGGTATCAATTACTACAGAATCATTAATGCCTGGGACTTTTCCTGTACTCCAGTTTTTTGGGTTGTTCCAGTTATTAGAAGTTCCGCCTGCCCATCTCCAAACAAAGTAAGGTGTGCTGAAAGAACCATGAAAATAATTTGTTCCGTACACAGGCACACCATTACAGAAATTGTATTCAAAGATGAAGTAAATGTATAAGGTGCCATCAACAAGGTTGAATAAATTTTCAAAATCGTATGCGCCAGAACCATCATGAATTACAGAACCTAATCCAATTAAACTTCCATATCCGGGGGCAGGATAGGCTGTATAGGTTACACCATCAGTTGGCGCAGTTACCGTTTGATTACCTGCATACAAAACTATAATTCTATTTGTACCGTTACCTAATCCTGATGGTCCGTTGTAGCCAATATAAAGTTGAGCATCCCAGCTATTTGCATTTGCATAAGCCTCAGTTGTTGCAATAGTTGGTGATAAGCATGGAGGCACTGGAGGTATAAGAGATGGGTTGCCAAACTTAGCCAAAAACCCATCAACTGTTCCATATAAAATATTGTCAAATGAACCTATAGAAGCTATGTTAGTAGAGCTATAAGCTGCACCACCAATAAATAGAGAGTCATTTTTATCTAAAGCAATACTGCTTGCAGCATCACTATTACTACCACCATAATAAGTGGAATAAAGTCTTGAACCATTAGCATTGAATTTAGCAAAATATCCATTACTACCACCATTTGTAATTTGATATGCACCATTAGTAGCAAGATTTGATGAAGAAGTTTCACCAGATATATAAATACTTTCATCATGGTCTAAAGCTATACCCTCACCTTCAGTATAATTTTCTTCTCCAAAAAAGGTATCCCACGTTTTATTGGTTCCACTACCATTGAATTTAACCAAGATAGCATTTCTGTTTCCATGATTGGTAGATTGATAGGTATTTGAGGAAGCATTAAAGGAGGAACTTGATTCCCCAATAGCATAAATATCTCCAGTAGAATTTATAACCACATCATTAAGTTGTTCAAATGCTGAACCCCCGTAATAGGTTGCCCAGTTTAAACTACCTGATGTGGAAAATGAAGCTACAAAAGCATCGACATCGCCAGCCTGAGTAGTTTGATAAGCACCTGTAGTTGCAATGCCAGAAGTATTTCCTGTTTTACCTACCATTACCACTGCCCCATTTCTTGCATCTAAGTTTTGTCCAATTCCATCAAAATCTGTTTTCCATTGGTAAGCCCCAGACAGATTAAATTTGGCAACGTACCCAACACCACTCCCTCTTTGAGTATTCTGATTTCTCCCTGTTATGTATACGTAATTATTTATACTGTCTACACTAATTCCCATGGCACTACCACCGTAGGAACCAGCAAAATATGATGACCATCTTAGTGACCCACCAGAAGTAAAACTTGTTATAAATCCATCTTCATATCCACCACTAAAGGAAGTAATATAAGCGCCTGATGTAGTAGGGAAATTACTGCTTTTGGTAATACCGCTTACGTAAATATTTCCTTGTTCATCCACATCAATTGATTGCCCAGATTCTTCTCCACTGCCACCGAGATAAGTACCCCAAAGAAGTTGCCCCTGTGGATTAAATTTAGCTACATAGGCATCTCTACTTCCACTAGCTGAACTTTGATAAGCCCCTGTTGTAATTAATGGATTTGTTCTGGATTTAAAATTTCCAATCACAACTCCTGTCACTATCACATTACCTTGTTGGTCTGTAACAATATCATAAATTTTAGCAGAGGTTTCTGCACTCATATAGGTTGCCCATCTTCTGTTTTTTAATGAATCACCAACATTGAGATTACTACTTGTACAAAAAGAGCCAACTGCATAAGTTGAGGTTAAATAATTTGTGCCAACACCTGTGCAGCTATATTCAAAAACATAAACATAGTAACAGGTATTGGGTTGTAATCCTGTAACAATAGATGCTGTATTAGCTCCTTGTGAAGTTACAAATGCTGGGTTGGTATTTCCTATTCCAGTACCATTGAATCTTCCATCACCATCCCCTTTTTTGTAACTGAAATTAGCATTGTTTGAAGTAACATTATTTACTATAAGGTTTGCCGGGGCTACTGTAGGTTCAGTGCATAATGAAGTGCTTGTACTAATTGAGAATTTTGCTAAATACATATCTATATTGCCTCCATAAGTAGTTTGCTGTGCACCGGTAGAATAAATATCAGTAGTTGTAGCAGAACCTGTTTCGCCAAACATGTAAACATCACCAAACTGTGAGGTATAAATTGATTCTCCAAATTCGTTTGCACTACCACCATAATAAGAAAAATATTCTATTTGTCCATTGCTCATTTTGATAGAGCCTAACATATCATCATTTACACTTACCGAACTTTTATATGCCCCAGTTGTTGCTAATGCGGAGGCATCTGTTTGTCCACAGAAATATATAAGGTTATTTATCCCAATAGAAACATAACCAACATTAGTTGTGGAGGCAGATTTACCAATGTAGGTGCCCCATTGCCTTTGTCCTGATGAATTTAATTTAGCAATAAACCCATCCGTGAAAAGTGCTGTGGAAGGTTTTATAAAATTATAAGTTCCTGAGGTTGATATATTGGCGGGGCTATTAGTACTTCCTCCTATGTAAATATTATCATTATAGTCAATAGCTATATAATTGGCAATATCAAAATAAGAACCTCCGTAATAAGTTATCCAATTTGCAGTGCCGTAGGTAGATGAAAAAGACCCAATAAATGCATCATTATTTCCATAGTTGTTTATGGAGTGAGCCCCTGTAGTTGCTAACCCTGAAGCTGCTGTGGTGCCAGAAATTATAACATTACCATTCTTCACTTTTATATCCTGAACATAATCCCCACCTACCCCACCAAAATAGCTTGCCCAAAGTAAACTGGTGCCTGAACTATTAAATTTAGCAAATATTCCATCCGCCAAATCTGTTCTAGTTTGTCGGTATGTACCTGCTGTTCCTAATCCACCTGAACTTGTATTTCCTGAAATATAAACATTACCTGACTCATCAACCGCAACATCTGCATTAGCATCTTGATCATTTCCACCATAATAGGTGCACCAAATTAAATTTCCACTTGCATCATATTTTTGGATAAAAAAATCTTTAAGACCATTATTAGATGTTTGATAAGCACCGGTTGTTGCCATGCCACCTCCATTAGTGTGTCCAACTACATAAATATATCCTGAAGAATAATCATAAACTAAATCAGAAACATGGTCATTACTTGTTGTGTTTGGAGAAGATATATATCTACTCCAAAGTCTAGCACCACTAGCAGAGTATTTTGCTAAATAACCAACCTCATTAGTTTTTGTTGGTGCTGCATTTAAGGTAGAGAAACCTGCATTCCTTGAGGTTGTATTTCCTAAAACATAGAGCACTCCATTTACAGAATCCAACTCCATATTGCCAACACTTTCTCCACCACTACCCCCTATATAAGTACCCCAAACTCTGTTGTTAGGGTTTTGGCTGAAAGCACTTATTAATGTTGTTATAAAAACAACAGCTGTTAAAAATATCTTGTTCATTTTATTGGTTTTAAATTGATTAAAATTTTGTTTTTGAGGTTATTGTTTGATGAACTTAGCATAGCTGTTTTGTCCATTCTTATTAAGTTCAAGTAGGTAGATTCCTGCGGGTAATTTCTCAACAAAAATCATCTCATTTGAAATCCCTCTCATGAGTTCTTTCCCACTCAAATCTTTAATCCCAAAAGGATAATTACCTGATGAATTTATTTGCAAAAAATGACTTGCAGGGTTAGGATAAATATTAAATGAAAACCCGTTTTGAGAATTGTCTGCAATGCCAGAGGTAGAACCCAAACTTAATACTGCTACCTGAGAAATTAATTTTCTGCCATTGGCATTGGTTACTTCGCAAGTGTAACTACCAGTATCAGAGGCAGAGGTGGAAGCAATTTTTAAGATGCTATTTGTACCTATGCTACTGCCATTCTTTTTCCATGCATAGGTAAATGATTCAGTCAAGAAATTGGTATGGGAAATCGAAAATTTTACTGAGTCGCCAACCTTTACTTTTTGGCTTGCTGGCATGGAGGTAAGTTTAAACATAAAGTTACTCCAAGTGGCCGAACTCAAAACAGAATTATAAATATTTACTTCGTCAATTTCTCCATCAAAATACATCCAAGTGGAGGGTACATCACCAATTCCTCTGGCGCAGCAAGCACCTAAATATAGGTTCTTAAAACTTGGTGAACCGCCAATAGTTCCTGATTTAGTTCCTGCTAATTTCCCATCTAAATATAATTGTTGGGTAAGTGCACCACTAGTACCGTTAATAGAATAAACCACCATGGCGTGATGCCATTTGTCATCATTTACAGCAGCAGTAGATTTCACTGGAGTTACTCCTCCATCATAGATAAAAGTATTGAGTTTGCCAAAGGTATCAAGGTATAAAATGGGAGTGTAATTAGTTACAGAACTGCCCACAGTTTCTTTACCTGCAAAAGCAAGCCCTTGCCCTTTTTTACTTTTAGTTTTGAACCACAAACTCAGTCGGAATTCATAAGGGTTTTGGGAGTTAAAAATAGCTGCTGGAATTTGCGCATAAGAACTTGTCCCGTTAAAATGGGCAGCTTTGTCGGATACCCCTTCTATATCCAACCCATAGGTGATATTGTTTAGTGTGAGGTCGTTTTTCCCAAAGGTATCCTTACCATTATTATCAAGCAGGTAAGTTGCCAGTGGAGTTTGAGCCCAACTAAAAATTGGGGCGATTAAAATTGAAATGATGATAAGTGCTTTTTTCATTTTTGTTTGTTTTTAATTTTTGTTTTTATGTTTTTTTTATGATGGTTCAAACTTCCCCCAAATGCCTAGGCGCTGCTGCGGGATTTAGTGAGTTGTATTGAAGCCATTGAGTGAAACACGGGTTTGAGTGAGTGAAGGGGGACTTGAACCTTGATTGGAAAAACTTTGAACCTTGATTTAAAGATATGACATGATTCACTTGATAGAAAAAGGAATCATGGAATATCAAGAGAATCCTTGAATCAGGGTTCTGCCATTGGGAGAAAAAATTTTGAACCTTGATTGAAAGGATAGGCATGATTCACTTGATTTAAAAGAAATCATGAAGATTCAAGTAAATCCTTGAATCATGGTTCTAGTTCCTTTCCTTTTGTAGCTTTGCAACGTATGAGGATAGGAATCATTTTCGGGGGCAAATCAAGGGAAAGAGAAATTTCATTTGCGGGTGGCAGAACGGTCTATGACCTTTTGGATAAATCTGTATTTACGCCGGTGCCGGTTTTTGTGGATAGCCTTGGCAAATTCATTTTGCTG
>JAPLCZ010000090.1 GCA_026391915.1 Bacteroidota bacterium
AAAGGCTTACCCATAAAGCGGGTAGAAGCATAGCGCGCCGGTATCACTGCCACTGCCCTCATTTAATTATTATTGGGGTTTGATGAATCCTCCACAATATACCCATCCCTCATACTGAGGCGGCGGTTTGCCATAGCCGCCAATTCATCATTATGGGTTACAATAACAAAGGTTTGGTTGAACTCATCCCGCAACTCAAAAAACAATTGGTGCAATTGCTTTGCGTTTTCCGAATCCAGATTCCCTGATGGCTCATCTGCCAAAATAACAGACGGATTATTGACCAAAGCACGGGCTACTGCCACACGCTGTTGTTCCCCACCACTCAGGGCATTGGGTTTATGATGCACCCGAGTCGCCAACCCCAATCTTTTTAATAATACCATTGCTTTTTCTGATGCCTCTGCTTTAGATAACCCCGCTATATACGCAGGGATGCAAACATTCTCCAATGCCGTAAACTCAGGCAAGAGATGATGAAACTGAAACACAAAACCAATATGCTTATTGCGGAATTTTGCCAGCGCTGCGCTACTCCGTTTTGTGATATTCTCACCATTAAAAAAAACCTCACCGCTATCAGGTGTATCAATGGTGCCTATAATATGTAGTAATGTACTTTTGCCTGCACCGCTGGGGCCAACTATAGCGGCTACCTCTCCCATATTGATTTTAAAATCAAATCCTTTCAGCACTTCAAGGCTTCCATAAGCCTTTTTTATATGGGTTCCGGTTATCATGTATCCGGGAAGCAAAATTACATGAACCGGGTTCATGTTTATGGCGTTGGGGGTAATTAAATATTAACTTTCTTTTTCAGCTACTTAGGGCGTGGAAAGAATTTTAAAAAATAGTGAATAGTGAAAAATGCCTGCCCGACTGTATAGGCGGGAAAAATGAAAAATTTTTCCGTCATTCTGTAAGAACCTTCCCTCGCATGAGAACTATGGTGCTACTAACTGGGAAGATTCTTTCAGAATGACAACCTTTTTTTTACCCCCTCACCCAAATAAGAAATTAAACTCAAGAGACTATGATAAACATAACTGAGACCTATTATTCCCCACTATTCCCCCTTTTCCATTTTCTTTGCTGCGTAAGACTTTTTGAAATTTATTATACACCATATTATATTAAAGCCATAATTTTACATCATAGTTTTAATAGTAGGAGTTGCCGCCCCTACTTTTGAAAACTGCCCCACCCTTGAATAATTGTTTTTACCAATGTACCTTTGAAGGGTACAACACTTTTTAATTGATTATTACTGCCAATGACAACTAACAAAAAACTGTTATTTATTTTAAGCCTACTATTATGGGTAGGTTTAATGCTGCCAAATTCTCTACAAGCCACCCACTTAGCAGGTGGTGATGCTACCTATAAATACTATAAGGGTAACCAATTTATAGTTCGTTTTTCTATTTATAGGGATTGCAGTTCTGGTACTTCTGCGATGCCGGATACCATTCACTATTATATTTTTAGCGCCTCTACTAATAAGTATTATAGCGGCGCAAAACTCTTTAGGTATGGATACCCCGCTGCTGCGCCTAAAGTATATCCTCATGCTATTAACTGCGCCCCTCCATCCGGGGTTTGTATACAAGAAGGGCTTTTTTATGATACCATTACCCTTGGTACAGATACCGTTGGTTATCACATTTCTTTTGGTTTAGGAAACAGGAATAAAGCAATTTTAAATTTAGATTTAACCACAATGGGTACACCACAAGCCATGATTTGGTATTGCTTTGTTCCCCCTGTAAAATATAAAAATAGCTCTGTCCAGTTTCTATCTACACCCTTGCCTGCCATGTGCCCTAAGGTTACCAATATTTTTAGTCAGGATGCTTATGACCCTGATAATGATTCTTTGGTTTTTACATCAGATACACCTTGGTCATCTAAAAACGCTGGATTTGGACAGCCCATACCCACACCACCACCCTATTTAAATTGTGTTTATAATAGTGGTTATTCTTATAAAACTCCATTAGGAGGTTCAGCAACTTTTTCTGTAGATTCCTCAACGGGACTGATGACAGCAAAACCCAGTGGAGGTGGTGTCTATGTAATAGCTATCTCTATTAAAGAATATCGGTATGACCCCGTATATGGCAAATCAGTATATATGGGTGAGGTGCGGCGTGATTATGAATTTTTTGTGGCGACCTCATGTCCAGTTTCTGGCTATGGTATGCCTATTTATATAACGGATGGGTTAGGCTATAACAGGAAAGTTGACCCGGATAGTACTATTTGTTTTACTGTAAAAGGCTATTCAAAAAGCCCATCAGACTCTGTGTATTTATGGGCTACGGGTCATATATTTAAGGGGGCACCCAATGCTAAAATGCCTTACGCCACCTGCCCTAATGATACTGTGCAACCTAAAGATACTGCGGTTACGCAATTTTGCTGGACCCCCAGTTGCGACCAAGTAACTTATACCACCCCTTATGTGGTAACTTTTTACCTATCAGATAATAGCTGCAATGTGGCTAATATACAATATAAAATTTCTGTTACCCCACGCCCCTTGCACAAAGGTCCAGATTTAAGATGCTTAGATATTGTTTCTACATCAAGCATAAAACTTACTTATAAACCCATTTCTGTAACCACCTTTAAGCAGTATTATATCTACCGGCGAAAGGGGCAAAAAGGCACTTATGCCATTATAGATTCTGTAAGCACAATGAGCAGTACCGGCTACACAGATAATAGCGTTACCAATACCGCCACAGATACTTACTACTATTACATCCGCAGTGAAAACACTTGCGATTTCCAGGGGCTACCCAGTGATACCCTAACCAGTATTACCCTATCCACAAAATTATTAGGAGATAAGGCGGTGAGGTTTAGCTGGCCTAAGCACAGATATTATGGCAGCTTTTATTACCGTATTTATCAGGATGCAGGCTCAGGGTCTAAGCTGGTGGACTCAACCAAAAATACTTATTATTATGTGGCATCTTGTTCCAAAACCTTCAACTTTAAAGTTACGGTGTTTGATGGAAAAGGGAACTGTACTTCAAACTCCAATAGTAGCGGAACGGTTACACTAAAAGATGTAACGCCGCCTAACCTCAACGGTATTATTAATACCACTACCATCAACTATGGGCAAATAAATTTAAGCTTTAAAGCATCAGACTCTGGGGATATAAGAATATACCAAATATACAGACAACCGGGGGCAAGCAGTTACTCACTCTATGACTCTGTAAAGCCCGTAAAAGGTAAACTTACTTATATGTATAATGATACAAAATCTGTGAGTGCAAAGGCGTTTCAGTATCATTATAAAATAAGGGCTATAGATACTTGTGGCAACATAAGTAGCTATACAGCAGTGCATGCCCCATCACTTTTAAGTGGCACTACAGGCAATTTGGTTTGTAACCTCACCTGGACAAAATACTCAGGCTATAGCTATGATACTGTTGAGGTGCAACGCCTCAATAGTGGGATATGGACAACTATAAAAAGTACTAACCTTACTGACACAACTTTTAGTGATACCAATGTTACTTGTAACGTAACTTATAATTATAGAATAGTGCACAGAGAGGCGGGGGGAAATGGTCAATACACTTATTCTGATTCTATTCCTTTGCAGCCTTTTGATACTATCTCGCCTATGCAAGTAAATATTTTAAGTGCTACGGTTAAGGATAAATCAAACATCATAGTGAGCTTTAATAAAGTTACTGATAAGGATGTAAAAAAATATAGCATATACCTAAGCACAAATGGTAAAGCGCCTAAACTTTACAACACCATAATACCAACCGGTACCAGCCCTTATTCCACCACCATCACAGGATTAAAAACACAAGACAGCACTTATAGCATTCAGATAAGAGCTGTAGATTCTTGCAAGCCTAATACATCACCCACTACCGAAACCCATAAGGTGGTGCTATTAACAGGAACAGCGGGCCCATTATTATCCGATTTAAAATGGAGTACCTATAAAGGATTTACTGTAAAAAATTATGTAGTGCAAAAAAGAGTGGGCACTTCATGGACTACTTTAACTACACTTACCGCCACGGATTCTGCCTATAAAGAAACAGGTTTGCAATGCGGTGTTCCTTTCTATTATCGCATCCAAATTAATGAAAATGGAGGAGCTTCTCAGGTGTCTTATTCTGATTCTGTTTCTGTAATCCCGTATGATACGGTTACCCCACCCAAGGTAAAAACTTACTATGCTTCCGTCATCAGCCCAACCTCAATTGAGTTTGCTTTTGATAAAGTAAGTGGCGCACCAAGAGTTAAATTTTTAGAAGTACAATGTAGTACTAATGGAGGTGCTTATAAAGTTGTTGGCACAATAGCAAATACTTTTGTGGGTACTTATAAATTTAAACTTACAGGATTAAAAACAGCTGATAGCACATATTATTTTAGAGTAGTTTCGCTTGACTCATGTGGAGGTGCAAAATCAAAACAATTTGATACGCATAGGCCAGTACTTTTAAAAGGATTTGCCAAGAACCAAAGCAACCAACTAAACTGGACAAAGTATAAAGATTATACAGTTAAAAATTACATCATCCAACGTAAAACAACTGGTGCTTGGGCAAACTTAATCAGCCTCCCAAATACAGACACTACTTACTCTGATACTCCTCTTGCCTGCTATATAAAATATCATTACAGAATTATTGCAACAGAGAATGGGGGTAACCTTTCGCAGTCAATTTCTGACTCCATCAACCTCACTCCTTTTGATACTATCCGCCCTGATGCACCAGTGATTAAGTACGTTACTATGAGTAACGACAGCACTGTTTATATTGCATGGAATAAGACCAAAGCACCTGATGTAAAAAAATATAATGTGTACCGCAAACCCATGAGTTCGGGTGCGTTTACCAAAATTGCAACTGTAAATATTGACTCTTTCTATTCTGATAAGCAAGCCTCCAAAGTAACAGAAAGCTATTGCTACAAAGTGGAAGCAGTGGATTCTTGTTCAGGGAATATTAGTCCGCAATCCTCACAACATTGCACAGAGTATTTAACTTCTTTTGTTCATGGTTGCAAACAACAAATTTCGCTGCATTGGAATCTGTATTCTTATTGGAGTCCGGGTGTTTTGAAATACAAAATTTTCAGAAAAACCAATAGCGGTGCAGAGGTTCATATTGCAACAGTAGCTTCAACTTTAGATTCTTTTGTAGATGCAACTTCTATTGACTTTAGGAATATCCATCACTATAGAATTGCTGCTTTAAATAAAACGGATTCTACCACTACTTCCTTCTCACAAATTAGTACAAACAGAGCCAACGGCCCACAAACTCCATGGATTTACAAGGCATCAAAAATTAGCACTTCAGCTACTACAGGGCAGATAGTTATAAAATGGCAAAAGCAAAATTATCCTACCAGATATATTAAAACGCATACCCTATATTTCAGGAAAGTGGGAACTGCGGCATTCAGTGTTCTCTCTGCTAATATGCCTATCACCACAGATAGTTTCATCCACTCAGGTTTGAATACAGCATCCGCCAACTATGAGTATAAAATGATTGCTACGGACTCATGCGGAATTGTATCGGATACTTCTCCTGTGCACAGAACTATGGAGTTCACGATGACGGTTGGACAGTTGACTCACAGACTCTATTGGACACCTTATA
>JAPLCZ010000177.1 GCA_026391915.1 Bacteroidota bacterium
CCTTTTTATCTATAAGCTATTTTATTCTCCTACGCCCCGGTTCGTGTCTTCACGAAACGGAATAAATAATGGTTCGTGAAGACACGAACCATGGCAAAGGGTAAAACAAAAAAGGCAACCCAAATTCTGGGTTGCCTTTTTTATAAGTAAGCTGTTTAATTCTCTCTTAGTTGCAGAACTCTTTGTAGGCTGCTTTCAGGTTTTCTGCAATTAGTTGTGCAGGCCTGCCCTCAATGTGGTGGCGTTCTATAAAGTGCACCAATTTGCCATCTTTAAATAATGCAATGGCAGGTGAGGAGGGTGGGTAAGGGAACATATATTTACGGGCTTCTTCGGTGGCATCTAAATCTTGCCCTGCAAATACTGTGTAGAGTTTATCAGGGGCTACATCATTAACTAATGACATTTTTACCCCGGGGCGGGCATTGCCTGCGGCGCATCCGCAAACAGAATTTACAACCACTAAGGCAGTTCCCTTTTGGTCAGTCATTACGTTGTTTACGGCTTCGGTAGAGGTTAATTCTTCAAAACCAATGGAGGTTAATTCACCGCGCATGGGTGATACAAGTGTTTCTGGGTATGGCATAATTGCTATTTTATTTTTTGATTAAATTTATTATTTGCTTCACAAAGATAATGCAAGGCGGGGGCTTAAGGGTTTAAGTCTGTCAAACCGTCAGGCAAATTCATCTTCATGGTTTTCTTTTTGGGGTTTATGTCCGTAATAAAATCTTCATGAAAAGGGACTAAAATTTCTTTCTCCCCATTTTTAATCACTAAGATTTGTTGCCCTGCTGTATCCATCACATCTATAATTTTCCCAAGGCTACCAAGGGTTTCGTCTATTACTTCAAAGCCAGCCACCAAGAGCATATCATCATCTTCCTCTTCCAAATCATCTAATGCATTTGCAGAGTAAGTAAGCTTTTTTCCTTTTAACTCTGATGCCGTTTCTTCCGAATCTATCCCCTTAAGTTTTACCAAAGCGGCATCATCCGCCGTCCATTGAATGGATTCAATTTTATAGGGTACGGGTTTGCCAGTAATCTCAATAAAAAGAAAGGAATCAGGGATTAAAACTTCCACCAGCCCGCCCATAAAAAAAGCTACCTTGACTGAGCCAAGGTAGCTATGTGGTTTATGTATTTCACCAATATGGATGCTATTTTCAAGCTCCCAAACCGGCATAATTATTCTGCTGGAGTTTCAGTAGATTCTTCGGCAGCTGGTGCAGGAGTTTCTTCTGTTGGGGCTTCTGCAATAGCTGCAGTTTCAGCAACAACTTCCTCTACAACTGGTGCAGGAGTTTCTTCAACTACTTCTGGTGTTACCTCAACTGGTGCTTCAACAACAGCTTCAGGAGTAGCTTCTACTACATCTTCAACTACTGGCGCTTGTGCAGCAGTTTCAGCAGCAGCGGCGGCAGCAATGCCATCCAATTCCGCTTGCTTTTTAGCCATCAATGCATTTGCTTTTGCTCTTGCAATTTCTGTTTCTGCGGCGTGGCGGGTAGCAGCATCTTTATCACCTGCTGATTTTAATTTGCCCACTTTAGCAGCTACTTTTCCTTCTTTCACCTCTAACCAATCAGCAAATTTTTTGTCTGCATCTTCCTGAGATAAAATGTTTTTGCGAACACCTCTTTGTAAATGTTTAAGGAACATTACGCCTTTGTAAGAGAGAATTGCACGCGCAGTATCCGTAGGTTGTGCGCCTTTGTTTAACCAATCAATAGCCTTATTGCTATCTACATCTATAGTAGCAGGGTTGGTATTGGGGTTATAAGAACCGATTCTCTCAATGAATTTTCCATCACGGGGAGACCGGGAATCTGCTATCACTATGTGATAGTAGGGAGTCCGTTTGCGTCCGAAACGCTGAAGTCTGATCCTAACAGCCATGTTTGTTTGTGTTTAAAATTTTTAATGAGGGGCAAAGGTCAGGATTTTCTCCTTAACATAGAAATTTTATTTCACTATTGGTTTTAGGCTTGATGAAATTGTTTAGCATTGGCGTGTACTTTTGCGGCTCTTAAATTTTGTATGCTGAACATTACCGTTAACGAAAAACATGCTTTTGAAGTAACCACAGGGGAAAAATACTTGGTGAATGGTGAAGAACTTTCACCGGATATTGCCCAAATAAGCGATACCCAATTTCATGTGTTGCTTAATAATAAATCTTACAGCATTGTGCAGATTAATGGTGATGACCCCAAGAATCCTATTATTTCTGTGAACGGAACTAATTATACAGTGGGGGTGAAAGACCGTTTTGATATCCTCCTAAAAAATTTAGGGATGGATTCTGTTTCTGCCAAACAAGCCGCTGATGTTAAAGCCCCAATGCCGGGTTTGGTGCTAAGCACTTTGGTAGAAGTTGGCGAAGAGGTTATTAAAGACACTCCCTTACTTATTCTGCAAGCCATGAAAATGGAGAACATGATTAAATCCCCCGGCAATGGAATTATTGAAAAAATTCTTGTGAAGGCAGGCGACACAGTAGAGAAAAACCAAGTGCTGGTAAAGTTTAAGGGGTAACCCTACCTTTTCAATCTCTCTATTACCTCTTGCGGCACGAAGGCAGAAATGTCTCCACCCATCTTCCAAACTTCTTTTACTATGGAAGAATTCACTGCTGCAAATTGGTGGTTGGCAGGAAAAAAAACAGTTTCAATTTCATCAGCCATAGTTCGGTTCATGCCGGCAATATTGCGTTCATAGTCCCAGTCAGAGGAGTTTCTTATTCCCCTAACAATATATTTTGCCCCCAGTTTTTTACACAATTCAATAGTTAGTTCGCTATAGCCAATCACCTCAATATTTTTTTCGGAAGCAAATATTTTTTCAAAGATTTCAACCCTTGTGTTAATGGGTATCAGGTGTTCCTTAGAGGTGTTAATCCCTATGGCAATATACGTTTTATCAAAGAGTTTTGAGGCGCGGGTGATGATATCAATATGCCCAAAAGTGGCGGGGTCAAAGGAGCCGGGATACACTGCGATTTTTTCCATAATGCAAACAAAATTAGAATTATTCTCTTATACCACCATCTTTCAGCAAATTTGCCTTCTTTTTTAGCGTTTACAAAATGGAAAATTACCTCCGATTAATTGATGAAGCCTTGCTGCAACCGCAATTCCCCGGCGAACCTCGCAGCCTTTATTATCCTGCCGAGTACATGATGAGCCTTGGCGGAAAACGTATCCGCCCTGTGTTGGTTTTGATGGGTTGTGATTTATTTGGAGGCGATATTTCCAAAGCTCTGCAACCTGCATTGGCTGTGGAGGTGTTTCATAATTTCAGTTTGGTGCATGATGATTTGATGGATAATGCTGCCTTGCGCCGAGGTAAAGAAACAGTGCACACGCGTTGGGGAAGGGACATTGCAATCCTCTCTGGTGATGTGATGCTGGTACATGCTTATGAGTTACTTGCTAAGGCTGAGGGCAAAGTATTGCCTCAGATTTTATCTGTATTTAATGAACTTGCCAAGCGCGTATGTGAGGGACAACAATTGGATATGGATTTCCAACAGCGCAACGATGTTACGGAAAAAGATTACCTAAAAATGATTGGGCTAAAAACCGCTGCACTCCTTGGTGGAAGTTTTAAAATAGGGGCTTTGATAGCAGAGGCAAATCCAGAAGATGCTGCTAAAATTTATGATTTTGGTTATGGTTTGGGCACTGCCTTCCAACTGCATGATGATATACTTGATACCTTTGGTGATGAAGAAACTTTCGGCAAAAAAATAGGAGGAGATATTATTGAAAATAAAAAAACTTACCTCACCATTAAGGCGCTGGAAGTAGGAACTGCAGAGCAGGTAACGGAGTTGGAACATCTTTACAACCTCATTAATCCATTGCCACCAGAGGAAAAAATTAAGCGTGTAAAAAAGGTTTTTGAGGAATTGAATATCGCTAACCTTGCACTACAAAAGCGTGATGAAATTTATAATAACTCCATCCAAAAATTGGAATCTATAGCTGCCACTACAGAAAAGAAAAATATCTTACTTGCCTTTGCCGAAGGGTTAATGCAACGGGTTAAATAATTTTGAAAATTGTCATACTAACTGGTGCAGGAATAAGTGCAGAGAGTGGCATACCTACCTTTAGGGATAGTGGTGGATTATGGGAGGGATATAAAATAGAAGATGTTGCCACGCCGGAGGCGTGGCAACGAAACCCCGCCCTTGTTCAGGATTTTTACAACCAACGCCGAGATAATGTTCGCAGCGCAAAACCCAATGCAGCGCATAAGGCTTTGGAGAGGCTTGAGGAGAAATTTAATGTTATCATCATCACCCAAAATATTGATGATTTGCATGAACGTGCCGGCAGTACTAACATCATCCATCTTCATGGAGAAATTATGAAATCAAGAAGCACATTTCATCTTCATTTGGTGTATGATTTGGGCCATAAAAATATTGCCATGGGTGATATGTGTGAGATGGGTAGCCAACTGCGCCCACACATAGTTTGGTTTGGCGAGTCAGTTCCTAAAATGGAAGAAGCCACTATAATTACCATGAAGGCAGATATCTTTATGGTGATAGGAACTTCCATGGTGGTGTACCCTGCGGCAGGTTTACTTTCTTATGCGCCGGATGCCGCCAAGAAATATATTATTGACCCTAATATCACCTCGGAACTTGACCTCCCTAATCTTCATTACATTGAGAAAAAAGCGACTGACGGAGTGGTGAAATTGGTGGAGGAATTGATGGGGTAGCTCTCTTATTTATAAGAATTCAGAATATTATAAAACAGCCCTATGCTGTAGTAAACAGGATAGATTTCGTTTTGGTTTTTTTTGAACAAAATTGGTTTTGTAAAATCAGCAGAAGTGCGCAAACCAAGAAGGTGACCATGCCCTCTTTGATTAAAAGCTGTAAATGAAATTTCGGTGATGAATCCTGAATGGAGGGTATTAAAAATATCTTTATTAAACCCAACATCAATATCTCTTTTGTCTCCTAAAGATTCACCAATATTACTAGAACCATAAACACCAACATGCAATTGAATAGCTCTGTAGAACCCATTTTTTACTGTGTTATAATTTAAAGGCATTCTAAAGCCATACATAATTGGTATTTTATAGAAGCTCTGTCTGAATCTCATTTGTTTTCCATTTGCATCTGTTAAATCAGTATTATAGGAAGAAATCAGCCACCCAAATTTAAAAGAGAAAATAGATTTTGTCTCTTTTGATTTTGGACGGACGGAGTACATCATACCGCCCTCAACTCCTGGTAGCCATTTCCCTTTTTCTAATTCATACTTTCCTTGGGTTGCATATCTAGTATCAATGCGTGTGAAGTTTACTCCCCAAGGATATTCAGTAGAAATTCTGAATTTCAGGATTGGGTCTTTGATAGTTGAATCTTGTTGTGCATGCAGCCCACAATTGATTAAAAGTGCGGCTAAGAGAATGATGATTTGTTTTAAGTTCATAACGGTATTTATTTTTTTAAGGTTAACGATGTTATTGCAAACTTATTTTCTTTTGTGGAATAAAAATTATTTAAAAGGGATTATTAATTTCTTTTTTTAGTTATCTTGACTTCTGCTATAGAGCCCAACTCCAAAATGTTTCAAAAGGCAAATGTGTGAATTCTACAACTTTCATTAGATATACTATAACACTTAGGGGAAAGGTAGGGTTCACCTTTGTGATAAAATATTTGAAATGAAATTAGTTACCACTTTATTATTGGCATTTATAAGTCAGATTTGTTTTGGACAGGATACTTTATACTTTGATGCGGATTGGCAACCGGCTCAGCGAACTGTAGCAGAGTTTTTTCGCATCAATAAAAAAGAAGGAAAAAAATGGGCAAGGATGGATTATTTTTCTAAAACAAAGCAACTTGAAATGAAGGGGATTTATGCCTCAGCAACCACTGATGTTGAGGACGGATATTTTGAGTGGTATTACCCAGATGGCAAATTATTGCACACAGGAAATTATGAAAACGAGAATAGGGTGGGGGAGCATTTATCTTATACCGAAAATGGGAGTTTGGAGGCAAAAGAGAATTATAAAACGGGAAGTTTGATGGTGTAACTGAGGAGTATTATGATAACGGAAAATTGAAAAATAAGGTATTATTTGTGGATGGACTTGAAAACGGGGGGAGTGTTTATTATAGGGAGGATGGCTCAAAACTTTATGAAGGGGATTTTAAAAATGGAAACAGAGATGGCGAATGGAAGTATTATGATGAAAATGGTAAGGTAATTAAGACAACAATTTTTAAAATTGATTTTGAAATAAAAGAGGCAAAAATATTTATCAGGCTGCCCAATGATGAGTGGTTTTTAAATGAAAAATCGGATACGGGATTGGTTCAATATTTCTTTAAAAGAGACCAGATAATCGCCCAAAATGGCAGTGCCATTATCCCTGTTATTACGCTGTATATAGAAGATGCAAAAAGCTACAAACAAAATATAGAAATGTTTTCTTCTGAGAAGAAAATGCAGTTTGGCAAGAAAAGTCTTGTAGTTAATAAGGTAATTACTTCCTCGGATAAGGACTTTCCTCTGCGTTTCGAAAACTCAATGATTTTGAAGACCTCCTACACTGAGAATTCACTTAATCATACGCTGTATATGGCGTATATCATTACCAAGGATAATAAAGGGATTCAACTTTATATGGACGCACCCAAAGACATTGACCCTAAATATGAGAAGGAACTTTGGACATCATTGCAATCTATTAAGGAATTGAGATAGAGGGTACCTTAGTATAAACTCTTAACTGATTAGGTAAAACTATTGTTTTAGAGTGGAGGGTACACCCACGATGCTTAAAGAGATTGGAGATTTTCGTTTAACAGCATATCTTTGCATTATGACTAATCTCCAGATGTATTCACAATTTGCTTCGTTGCCCTCTGATTTAAAGAAGGAGGTGAATGATTTCATTGAATTTCTTAAATCAAAAAATAAGAAGTCAAAGAAAATTAAAGAACGGCAGTTTGGTTATGCAAAAGACTTTTTCAAAATGTCGGAGGATTTCAACAAACCTCTTGAAGATTTTAAAGAGTATATGTAATGAAATTGTTACTGGATTCTCACACCTTTATTTGGTTTGTTAATGGGGATAAATCTCTCCCCAAAAAAGCATTAAGTTTAATTAAAGATATTGATAACACTTGCTACATAAGCATAGCAAGCATTTGGGAAATTGCCTTAAAAGTGAGTTTAAAAAAATTGGAACTTAAATCGGATTTCAACAAAATAACAGGCTTCCTTACTGACAATGAAATTGAAATATTGCCGTTGACTTTTGAGCATATTCAAACACTTATAGATTTAGAGTTTCATCATAGTGACCCCTTTGATAGAATTCTTATTTCTCAAAGCATTTGCGAGGATTTGGTAATCATAACCAAAGATTCTGAATTCAATAAGTATAAGGTAAAATTGAAGTGGAGCTAATTTCTTTTTAGTTTTTCAAAAATAATCACTTAGCTTTATGGCTGATTTACAAGATGCGTTTTACCAAAGTAGTTTTTCTTTTTTTAGGAGCATTAGTTTGTGCCCTCGCTGCCCAAGCCACGCATAACCGCGCCGGGGAAATTACTTACAAACAAATCTCGCAATACACTTATGAGGTAACAGTGATTACCTATACCCACAAACTCAGCACAAGTGCGGATAGACCCAAAATAGATTTGATTTGGGGAGATAATAATAAAGAAGAAATTCAGCGTACAGACAAGACGGATTTGGGGCATGATGTCATTAGGAACACCTACATCCACCGCCATACCTACCCCGGCCCCGGGAGTTTTATTATTCAGTTTAACGACCCCAACCGCATTGATAATATTATCAATATCAATAATTCTCAGAGTGTAAGTATCCCGTTTTATGTGGAGACCAAGCTGATTATAAATCCAACTCAAGGCAATAATTCATCACCCATTTTGTTGCAACCACCCATTGATTATGCAGCTACCAAAAAGATTTTCCGCCACAACCCTAATGCCTATGACCCTGATGGCGACAGCCTGAGTTTTAAACTTATTCCGCCCAAAAAAGGGATAGGGGAAGATGTACCTAATTATACCGTTCCTGATTTCACCAACTATTTTAAATTGAATGTAAGAACAGGAGAACTGGAATGGAATACACCAACAAAAATTGGGGTGTACAACATTGCTATTTTAATAGAAGAATGGCGAAATAATAAACGCATTGGATACATCACGCGGGATATGCAGATTATAGTTCATGATAATAAATCAGGAAATAATCCGCCTAAAATTGAACACATAAAAGATACTTGTGTGGAGGCTGGCTCACCCGCCATGTTGAATATTGTGGTAACAGGAATTGATGCGGACACCGCCCAAAAAGTGACCCTAACAGCTACCGGCGGGCCGTTTTTGCAAAAGATAAAACCCGCCTATATTGATAGCAGTGTCCTCTACCCCGGCAACCCAGCCAAGATGCTTTTTAAGTGGGATGTTCAATGTGAACACATCCGCAAGCAGGCGTATAGAGTGGTGTTTAGGGCGGTGGATAATGTTGATAGTTTGCCGTTGGCGGACATCAAACATTTTGACATAAGAGTGGTGGGGCCAGCCCCAAAAAATCTGCAAGGGGTTGCCTTTGGGAATGGCATTACTATCACCTGGCAAAAGCCCAATTGTAAGCCTGTAGGATATTTTATTTATAGAAGAATTGACTCCTCTTTTTGGCATCATGGGCATTGTGAAATTGGTGCGCCTGCCTATACGGGTTTCCAACTTTTGGATACCATATTGAACCCTGATAAACTCACTTATTATGATGATGGAAGAAGTGATGGGCTCTCCCCCGGAGTTCGGTATTGCTACATAGTTACAGCAATGTATCTCAATGATGGTCAGTTTGAAATTGCAGAGGGTTATGCCTCCAATGAATTTTGTGGGAAGTTGAAAAAAGATGTGCCTGTAATCACTCTTGCTGATGTGCAAAATACAGATGCAACTATTGCAAGAGTTGCCATCACTTGGACGAAACCGGTGCAACTAGATACCATCCAAAACCCGGGGCCTTATTTCTATATTATCTCGCACACCAAAAGCCAAAAAGGTGGCAACTGGAATGTGATAAAAAATCTAAAATATGATGCTTTTTCATCCCTTACTGATACCGCTTTGGTGGACTCCAACCTTAACACTATTGCCAATCCGTGGGCATACAAAATTGAGTTTTACAATACTCTTAATAAGCAACTAAATTTTATTGGGAAGACGGTGATAGCCTCCACTATTTATCTTTCAATCACCCCAAAACATGAGAGGCTTTTGCTGAACTGGAGTGTAAATACCCCATGGAAAAATTACCTTTATGTTGTCTATAAAAAGAATCCAACTACCTTAAAATGGGATTCAATTTCCGCTACCAGAAAACTCAGTTTTATTGATTCCAATTTAACAAACGGAACGCAGTATTGCTACAAAATAGAATCTTATGGCACCTACAATTCTGCGGGTTTTATTGACCCCATCATCAACCATTCCCAAGAGGTTTGCAACAAACCTTTGGACACAATTGCCCCTTGCCCGCCTGAATTAATTTCTGCCATTTCGTTCTGCGATTCTTTTAAAAGCAACATCAAATGGTTGGTGAAAGATACCCCCTGCAATGCCGATGTAACATGGTACAAAATCTACTTTAGCAAACGCAGGGAAAATAATTTTCAGTTGATAGATTCAGTGATTGGCAGGCAGGATTCCACCTATTCAGATACCCGCAATTCTCTGAAACTAAACCTTGCCGGATGCTACGCCATAGTAGCTGTGGATTCTTACGGAAATCACAGCGCCCAAAGCAATTTTTTATGCGTGGATAATTGTCCGCGCTATGAGTTGCCTAATGTTTTTACCCCCGGCATGGATGGGCAAAATGACCTCTACACCCCCCTAAATGATTACCGTTTTATACAGAGTATTGAGTTCAAAATTTATAACCGATGGGGGCAAATAGTTTATACCGCCTCAGACCCCGCCATCAATTGGGATGGCAAAGAAATGACTACCAAAAAGCCACTGCCGGCAGGGGTGTATTTTTATACCTGCGTTATCAATCAATTGTTTTTGGACAGCGTAAAAAAACTGCCTCCCGTCAAAGGTACTATCACTATTATTCGCTAATCTTTGCAGCTTAAAAACGTAGCCAATATGTTCACCGGTATTATAGAAGAAGTAGGAACCATCACAGAAATTATTGCCAATAATACCAACCTTAGTTTTTGGGTAGCAGCCAATTTTATAGGTGATTTAAAAGTGGATGAAAGCATTGCCCATAACGGTGTTTGCCTTACCGTAGAGGAGATACAAGAAACCAAATACCGCGTTACGGCAATTGAAGAAACCTTCAATAAAACCAACCTCAATTTGCTAAACCCGGGAGCTCAAATAAACCTGGAACGTGCCATAGTTTTTAATGGCAGAATTGATGGCCATTTGGTGCAAGGTCATGTGGATTGCATTGCCAATTGTACTGCTATTGAAAACAAAAACGGCAGCCATCTTTTTACTTTTTCTTTCCCCGAAATCCATGCAACCTACATTGTAGAAAAAGGCTCTATCTGCATCAATGGAGTTAGCCTTACAGTTTTTAATTGCACTAAGGATTCCTTTCAGGTTGCCATTATCCCATACACTTTTGCGCACACTACTTTCTCAACTTTGCAACTAAATGATAAAGTAAATCTTGAGTTTGATGTAATAGGGAAGTATTTTAATAGGTGGATGGAAGTGAGGCAAGGGAAGTAATTTGAAAATTTGAGAATGAAAAACTGCTGCGGATATTCTTGGGATTTATATAATACAGATATTGTATTTAGGAGAACAAGAATGTAAGTCTTAATTGGCTTTAGATAGGCCTGCGCAGGGTATCATTGAGAAGTATAGAATTCCTTTCAAAGATTTTCAAAACTTGTCCTGAATTCCCGCCAGAATGAAATTCTTTCGGGCTGGCATTTCAGGATTCCCAAATTTTCAAATCCCACTTCCTAATCTCTTTGTAAGTTTGCCGCCAATATGCCCCGCCCTATACGTGTTTTAATTGCAAAAGTTGGTTTGGATGGTCATGACCGCGGCGCCAAAGTAATTGCTTCTTCCCTGCGTGATGAAGGGATGGAAGTAATTTATACCGGCCTGCGCCAAACTCCTGAAATGGTGGTGAATGCTGCCCTGCAGGAAGATGTGGATGCCATTGGGGTAAGTATTTTATCAGGCGCACACATGACGGTATTCCCCAGAATTATTGCCCTGATGAAAGAGAAAAATATGAATGATGTATTGCTGACTGGCGGCGGAATTATCCCTGCCACGGATGCAAAATTATTGAATGAAATGGGAGTAGGAGAGCTTTTCCCTCCCGGCACCCCCAGCAAGGATATTGCGGAATACATCCGTAAATGGGTGGCAGAAAACAGAAATTTTTTAAAAAAAATATGAGCTTCAACAACATTCTTTATGCGGTGGATGACAGGATTTGCACCATCACTATTAACCGACCTGAAAAACTTAATGCCTTGAATATTGAAACTATTCAGGAAATTAAAACTGCCGTAGATAATGCAGTAAATGATGTTTGCGAAGGAAAGAAAATGGGTGGTGACGGACATGGGGTTTTTAATAGCATTGAGCATTCTCCAAAACCCATCATTGCTGCCATTAATGGCTTTGCTTTGGGTGGGGGTTGCGAGATTGCCATGGCTTGCCATATGCGTGTGGCATCAGCAAAAGCGAAGTTTGGTCAGCCGGAAATTAACCTTGGTATAATACCCGGATATGGTGGCACGCAGCGTTTGGTGCGCTATATTGGCAAAACAAAAGCAACTGAATTATTACTGACTGGGGACATGATTACTGCCGAAGATGCTTACCGCTTGGGCTTGGTAAATTATGTAACGGAGCCGGAAGTTTTGCTAGAAAAATGCAGAGAGATCCTGAATAAAATTGTAACCAAATCGCCTTTGGTGGTGGCACAAATTCTTAAACTTGCTAATGCGTATTATGCAGGTGAGGAGAAAGGATTTCATGATGAAATAAATGAGTTTGGCAACTGCTTTAATACTGAAGATTTTAAAGAAGGGGTATCTGCTTTCCTAGAAAAACGCAAAGCCAATTTCACAGGAAATTGATTGAAAATAAAAGCATAAAATTAATGGATACCCTAAGGAGAAATAAAAGTTTTTTCTTAGGGTATCTTATTTTTTTTACAATAGGAGTTGGGCTTTGTGTTGCCTATAATCAAGCACAAATTCTGGAATTTATTAATAGTAGAAACTCACCTACAGCTGATTTCTTTTTTAAGTACTACACCCATGTGGGTGATGGTATCTTCCTGATAGCAGTAGCTGTTATCCTGATGTTTTTGTCCATTAAAAAGGGAGTAGTTATATTGCTTGCGGGCATGGTGGAAGGAGGACTTGTGCAACTACTAAAACAATATATTTTTACCTCTCACACACGCCCATGGATGACCATAAAATCCGTGCATTTGGTGGAGGATTTTTCCCCTTATATCAATAATAGTTTCCCATCAGGGCATAGCGCTACTGCCTTTTGCACCTTCCTTTTGTTGAGTCTTTTTGTGGCGGAAAAACGATTGGGATTTCTGTTTTTTATTCTTGCCATTCTGGTTGCTTATTCCAGAATTTATTTAGCCCAACACTATTTTATTGATACCCTTATTGGTTCTTTGATTGGGGTACTTACCGCAATTGGTTTTTATTATTTTGCTTTTATAAGTAAGAATAAATTGGGAGCAGTTTTGGGGCGGTGGGGGTAATTAAAAAGCCCCGCTTTTTTTAGCGGGGCTTTCTTGGGAATAAACTAAAACAAAATATGAAAATGCGAATCCTGAGTGTTTATAGCTGCAACCTCTTTTATGTGGTTTTGGCTAATGAATAAATTAAAAAAATAAATAGAATTGAATAATAAAAATGTTATTGTGAAATTATATGTTTTGTAAGTTTTATTGTAATGTTTTTCCTCTCTGTTTCCACCCTCAAAATATACATTCCCTCACCCAAATTTTGCGTGTTAATGCTATTTTGGTTTGAAGAAACTTCCCCCACTAAAACCACCTTTCCGGTAATATCAGTTAGGGTATATTTAGTAAGTTGATTTAAGCTTGAGGTGATGTTGAATTCGTTGGTAAAAGGGTTAGGGTATGCTGAAAAATGTTTGTTGTTTTCGTAAGAATTGATGGTGGTTATTGCACTGATTTCAATAGAATCTTCACTGCTGCAACCTGCGGCATTGGTGGCAGTAAGGTGGATGCTATGAGGTTTATTTCCGCTTAAATTGATTTCTGTTTTTTGTTTGGTGTCAACTACTTTTCCATCCACTTCCCATGCATAAGTTAAGCCTGCGGTTTTGGCATTGAGGGTGATTTTATTGCCTACTCTGATAGTATCAAAACCAGCATCCGGCATTAGGTTTACTCTTATTTTGATACTGTCTTTTACAGTAGTATTGCAAGCCGGATTGGAGGCAGTTACATAGTACACAATGTCTGATGTTGGTTTGGCAACAGGGGTGTTTGAAGTAGAATCTGTTAAGAATTTTCCGGGAAACCATTTCACCAAATTGCAACCCACCACTTCCATTTTTAAGGATGAGCCAACACAAATATCATTGGTATGTGGGGTAAGTATTTTGATGCTTTTCAGTATTTGAAAATCCACAGATTTAGAGGTGTCAGTTTTTGAAGAACAATGATTTACCACCACATAATATTTACCTGACTCAGTAGGGGTAAATTTAAAATTGGTAGCGCTAAGTAGGGTGTCATTTTTATACCATGCATAGCTAACTCCATAAAAAGAATCGGTAGAAAACGTTGGCTTTGGTTGACCTGGGCAACTATAAATTACATCAGAAGAAAAGCCTCCATCTTTAAAAATATTAGATGGGCGATTCAATTGAATTTCTGCTGTAAACATATCTCTTTTGGCAGCCGTGGCAGATAAACTCCCGAAGGATACATTGCCATAAATAAATCCGCCAATAATAGGATTTCCGTTTTCTGCAAGGCTAATGTCATAGGCAAAATCATCCCCTTTTCCACCTGCTGTCATCGCCCAAATAGCTTTGCCAGAGGTATCATATTTTAAAGTGAAGATATCAAAATCTCCAGCAGAACTAACTGATGAATTCCCGAAAGAAAAGCTGCTGATAAAAGTACCTGCAATATAAATGGAGTTGTCTTTAAGTACTGTTTTGTAAGGCATATCATCCTCAGTGCCGCCAGTACTTTGCAACCAAATAAGGTTGCCGTTTGCATCATATTTTGCGGTGAAAATATCTTGGTCTCCTTTGGCAGAAACAGAAAGTGTTTTGCCATCGGCAGAACTCAGTTTTGCAGAGGTATTATAAGAACCCGTGAGGTACACATTCCCGAAATCATCGGTGGTGATATCAGCACCATTTTCATCGCTGTTTTCGCCAGAACCTTGTAGCCAAAGTGCGCTGCCTTTGCTATCCAATTTAGCGATGAACATGCCCATGCCACCACTGTTTTTCAAACTTAAACTGCCAAAAGAAATTTGTGTAGCACCATAGCCATAATTACCTGTGATAAAAATGTTTCCGGCTTTATCCATCTCCATTCCATTCACCACATCTTCGGCAGTATCGCCATAAGATTTTACCCAGTTCAAGCTTCCATCATCATTATATTTTGCAATAAAAATATCGCGGTGCCCGTTGCTTTTTAGTGCTGTGGAATTGCCTTTGGTATCCATGAAATAAGTGGTGTTGTTAAACTCACCACAAATCAAAATTTTGCCGTCGGCATCCATCTTCATGGAGCTGCTTTCATCAGTGCCACTGCCGCCTGCTAAGGTTGCCCAAAGTGCTTTGCCATTGGCATCGTATTTAGCAAAAAAGATATCGTATTCTCCTTTGGCAGTAAGCGAAATTGCGCTGCCGCCAGCGGTAGTTTCAAACTTTATTTTATCCTGAAAAGAGGCGGTGATATATATGTTACCGCTTTTATCTACTGCCAGCCCTGCACCCCAATAAGTAGCCAAATCATTTTGGCTGCTGCCCATACTCCTTGCCCAAACAAAGTTGCGTTGGCAATCATATTTGGCTAAAAAATAATCGTAATCACCAGCGCCCGCCAAAGTGATTTTTGTCCCTGATTTATCAAAGGTGATGGAATCAGTAAAAGCTCCCAAAACATACATATTGCCACTTACATCAGTGATGAGGCGGCGGGTGAAATCGGTGGATTTAGAACCCGAAAGTTTTACATTTGTATAGCCTTGAGAGTAGCAATAGCCACAGAAAAGTAAGAACCCTAAAACGTAAAATATAATGGTGAGAACGAGTTTTTTCATTGTTGATTGCGTTGATGAGTTCGGTTAATAAAGGGTGTCTTATTCCCTGATAGTTTAAGACACCCCTTAATAGCTGGTGTGCTATATAAAGCTCACCGTTTTTAACCCCATTAGTTCTTTAATAATTTAGTTCTAGAGATGCTGCCTGCTTCATCAATTTCAACAATATAAATTCCCCTTGCAAGAGATGAAATATCATAAGAAACTGTGTTGCCAGCAACATTATTTTTTTCTAAAATTGTTTGCCCAGTCATGCTAATGAATTTTACAGTAGCATTAGTAAATTCTTCCTTAGGTTGAATGGTAATCTTTTCGTTGGAAGGATTAGGAAACACCTGGAATTTATTTGCCATATTATTCTCATCAATTCCTACCGTCATTACAGTAAAGCATTCTGAGGTATCAATGCAAGAATTCAAGGAAACAACCAAGGCATAATCACCGTTTTTCTCTGGTGTAAAGCTTTGTTTTATTTCACCAGTTATTTCTTGTTTATTGCTACAATTTATCCATTGGTAAGCGCCATCTTTGGTATTGGCAACTAACTTATTACCAATTCTTAAAACCTTTGTGTTTACTTTTACTACAGATAGGTTTAAGGTAATTACGCTATCATATCCACCGGCAGCTGTAAGTGTTTTATTATATACCCCAGATTCGGTAAGCATATCACCATAAAATTCGTAATTATCGCATACTGTTTTCGCATAAGTGTAGCCCGGGTTTTTAAGGATAGTAAGGTCAAGAGTGATGATGCTATCACATCCAAGAACATTGCTTAAAAAGTGGTAATACATGCCAGTGGTTTTTAACTCAACGCCATAGAAAGAGTATTTACCGTAAGCATTTTTATAGATTGTACTTCCAGTGCTTTTTTTGATGGTAAGATTTAATGTGATTACACTGTCACATCCAGTGGAGTTTACCAAGGTATCATAATAAACACCTGATTGGGTTAACATACTACCATTAAAAAAGTAACTGTTGCAATATGATGCTGCTAAAGTGCTGTTGGTAGGTTTTTGAATAATAAGTTCTAACCTTACCACACTATCACACCCATTAGAATTAACTAGTGAATCGTAATATACACCTGAGGCAGTTTTTCATTCGTTATTGAAATAATAACCACTGCATGATTTAGCAACTATTAATGAATCGTTTGGTAAGCATTGTTTTATTTTATGCACAAACACATCAAAGTTACCTGCTGAGGTTAGTTCAAATTGCTTGGTAGAAGAGTCCATATCAAAGTCAGCAGTATTCATAAAGTGACCAGTGGTATAAACATTTTTCTTAAAGTCAATAATTATTGAAGAGCCAAAATCTTCATTGCGCCCACCCATTTTTGTAGCCCAAACAAAGTTGCCGGCAGTATCCAATTTTTCTATAAAGATATCCTTGGAATAAGGATGCGGATTAGTGGCTGAAACTGAAACTGAGGTTAGAGAATAACTACTAGTAGTATCAGGATTAAAATCAACTTTACCTATAAAAGTTCCTGTTGTATATACCCCGTCATAGTTATCTATAGCAAGGTCGTAAACATCCTCATCAATGCTTCCTCCTAACTGCTTAGCCCATTTAAAATATCCATTACTATCTAACTTTTCAATAAAAATATCAGTGTTTCCAATAGATGTAAGATTATATTTTGCACCGCTTGGGTCAAAATCAGCAGTGCTGGAAAAAGACCCTGTTAAATACACATTTCCAAATTTATCTGCCTTAACACTTTTACCTTCGTCATTAGAAAGTCCGCCCAATTTTCTGGCCCATTTGAGGCTTCCTTTTGAGTTTAGTTTCACTACAAAAATATCATTGGAGGAGCTGGTTAATTTGTACTTTTGATTGCTTGGGTCAAAATCAACGGTACCCTGGAAAAACCCTGTGAGATATACATTTTCTTTGGCATCTACAGCAATTGAAAATCCTACCTCTAAGCATGGGCCACCGAGTCGTTTTGCCCAAACAAATTTGCCAGATGAATCTAATTTTGAAACGAAAATATCTTCGCCCCCGTTATCAGAAACTAAATTATATACATCTGCAGAAGGATCAAAATCTACAGTGCCTTGGAATGACCCGGTAGAGTAAATATTGCCAGAATTATCTACGGCTATTGAATAACCCATGTCATTGTTTTTACTTCCAAATTGTTTTGCCCAAACAAATTTTCCGTTTTGGTCCAGCTTGCAAATAAAGACATCAGCTACTCCATTAGTACCAAGATAATAAGTACTTGTGTCAGGATCAAAGTCTACTGTATCAGTAAAGTACCCTGTAATATAAACATTGCCTTTGGCATCGGTGCTTATTGAGTAACTGCCAAGAGCATGGTCGCCACCAATTTGCTTAGCCCATAAAAATTTGCCTGAAGCATTTAATTTTGAGATGAAGATATCAGGGCTTCCGTTAGCCTTGAGTTCATACGTGGCTGCAGAGTCAGGATTAAAATCTGAAGTTCCTGCGAACCATCCGGTAGAAAGAATATTTCCTTTAGAGTCGGTGGTAATTGATTTACCGGCATCTGTTCATGCACCACCCATTTGTTTGCCCCAATCCACCTTAGCGTTTTGTGCGCTAAGCATAGTTACAATTGCCATAAAGAGAAAAGTAACTCCAGTTATTTTGATAACTGATTTGTTAAAAGTTTTCATTTTTGTTAATAATTAATTTGTTTTTTTTTAATTTGAAATTTTAATTGAATACGTTTTTTAGTTTATAAAAATTGAATTGTATGTAAATGGAAAAATCACTTTTGCAGTTATAGAATTAACTGCAATTTCTCAGCATCCCCTGATTAATATTGAACCCACCAAAATGTTGGCTCTTATGTTAAGAACAGTTGCAATAACTGTGTGTGTAAATTTAAGTGACATAGATTTTATTGAATGCTTTATCAGCACTACGGTACAAACCTACTATGTTTGCAAAGGCATAAAAACCATCACTTAGTTTGCATTCTTACACAAAAAACTTAAACGATTTTTTAAGCAAAATTGCTCTGGCAATACCTTAGGTAAACTTTTACCTTACAAAATTTATATAAAGTCTTGCTAAGGGTTTCAAAATCATTTTAATTTCTTCTGCCAATTTTGCCGAAGAATTTCTGCGGCACTTCCATTGTTGGCGCAAATTGTAGAAATTTGAAACTTAATTTTATTCCATAAAACATGTTTGACGATAACAATAATTCTCGCAATACCATAATTGAAATGATAGCATCTGATGACGATGCCCCAGAATTTATTTCCCTTCTATCTCCTGAAGAGGAAGAGGAGATGGATAATGAAAGCCTGCCACAAGAACTCTCAATACTGCCATTGCGTAATACTGTGCTATTCCCTGGGGTGGTTTTCCCAATTACAGTGGGCAGAGATAAAAGTATAAAGCTAATTAATGATGCCTATAAGGGTGATAAGATAATTGGGGTAGTTGCCCAAAGGAGTGAGAATATTGAAGACCCATTATTAGAAGACCTGCATGCTGTGGGTACAGTAGCACAAATCATAAAAATGCTGCGTATGCCGGATGGCAATATCACTGCTATTTTGCGTGGACGGAAAAGATTTAAGCCTACTGAAATTATTCAGCAAGAGCCCTATCTGCGTGCTAAAGTAGAGGTAATCCATGAAAGCAAAATAGTGCATGACCCAGAGTTGGACGCTACTATTTCATCTTTAAAAGAGATGAGTACAGAG
>JAPLCZ010000240.1 GCA_026391915.1 Bacteroidota bacterium
TATGGATAGCAGCAAAGCCAAATTATGGTATGCAGCTTCTTCCAATTCATCAGACCCCAACTATTTAATGATACTTAATGGTGCTAAATACTTCACCTTTAAAAAACTTGGATTTTGGAGAACAAGCCCTAATTATGTGCCTTATGCTGAGGTTATCATTCTAAACAATAAGGCATCTAATAACACCATTACCAATTGCTGGATTAGTGGTCCTTATGGCTATAATTATCAATCATCATGTATTTCTACAACTGGTGGCAAATGTGATAACAATGCCTTTACCTATAACAGGATTAAGGACAATTATTATGGTATTAATTTAAGAGCCACTACTCTTTCAACTTCTGATAAATACAATATGGTAAAAGGTAATGATGTAGATTCGGTTCGCCAATATGGGCTTTACCTATATTACCAAGATAGCATTACGGTAACCAAGAATACTCTTAAGAATTTCCAACAGGCTTATTCAATGGGTATGTATTGCTATTACTTAACTAACAATAGCATCATTACAAAAAACAAAATCATTCTTACCAATGGTGGTTACGGTTTATATATGTTTTATGTTATTGGTAATGGAAGTGTAACAGATACCTGCTTAGTTGCTAACAACTTTATTTCCGTTACTGCACCTTATAGTTACTCTTGCTATGGCATTATGAGTTACTACCATGATTATATTAATTTCTACAATAACAGCGTGCTTATTAATACCACAAGCAGTGGTGGCTATGGTGGCTATTTTTACCGTTATAGCACTGCCAATTCTGCCTTGGTGATGAATAATAGTTTTGTAAATACCAGCACCAGCGGTTATGCCATTGCTCAAAGCTATAACGGTTATGGAATCTCCTATTCTGATTACAACAATTTATACTCTGGTGGTAGCGTAGGTTTATGGAATGGTAGTGCACAAGCTACCCTTGCTGATTGGCAGTCGTCATCATCTTTTGATGCCAACTCAGTTTCTCAAGACCCAAAATACTTTGCTACTAATGACCTTCATACTAAATCCCCATTCTTAGATGGAAAAGGCACAAGAGTTTATTCAGTAAAAGATGATATTGATGGTGAAGTAAGAGATACTCTTACTCCTGATATTGGTGCTGATGAATTCTTTATTTACAAAGATGATATTGGCGTTACCGCTATCATTGACCCTAATGTAGTTACTTGCGGAGATTCATTTACTACAGTAACCATTAAAATTACAAATTTTGGAACAAAGAAAGCACAAGGTTATCCTATTAGTGTTGCGGTAAAAGGAGCCTCAACAATCAGCCAAACAATCTCTGATACTTTATATGCGGGTGCCGATACCACCATTACTTTAACCTCCAAAATCAATACTTATGCAGGGGGCACCTACACCTTAAAAGCCTACACTGGATATAGCGCAGATGCCAACCACATCAATGATACTTTATGGCAAAACTTTAAGTTTACACCACATGCTGCTAACCCAACTACTGTTGGTTTCTCAAGTTGCGGTTCAGGTTCTGTAACTCTTTATGCCTATAGCACCAATGGCGATACAGCCTATTGGTATGATGCCCCAACAGCAGGTAAATTATTAACAGTAAATAATAAATATACTACACCTACTTTAACCACTTCTACTACCTATTGGGTTCAAACTGATGCCTTCCGCACCAGAGTTGGGCCTTATGATAATAGCGCAACATTTACATCTGGGGGTAATGCAAATACTTCTTCTTTCGGGTTAACTTTTGATGCCCCGCTACAAGACATTGTTATTGATTCATTAACTGTTTATCCATACAAAACCGGCTATATGCAAATTGATGTTGTAACCTCTACAGGTAAGCGAGTTGCTACATGGCATGATACGGTTTATGTTGGGTTCACCAACGACTCAGTACGCATAGCTCCTAAGCTACAGGTACCAAAGGGCACTAACTATAGAATCATTTGTGATAGCAGCAAAACAGGAGGTTTCTGGCGCAGCACTGCTGGTATGAAATACGTTTATAATGCAGCAAAGAAAAACATTTGTAAAATAAAAAGTAATGGCTCTGGCAGCACAAGTACTTACGATGTATTCTACAATTTGGGTGTATCCACCCGCCTCATTTGCCCAAGCCAAAGAGTACCTGTAAAAGCAGTGATTGGCTCAGGTGCTAAACCTACCGCAAGCTTTACTTTAGGCACTTCATCCACTTGCACAGGCACCTCAGTTTCTATTTCTGATAAATCAACTATTTCATCAGGTACTATCACATCATGGTATATTACTTTTGGTGATGGTAATACTTACTCGTCTACCTCTACAGGTAGTACTTCTCATAGCTATTCAACAGCAGGTAAATTTAAAGTATTACTAACTGTAACTGGCTCTGGTGGATGTCAGGATACCATCTCAAAATATGTAACTATTAATACCCTGCCTATGGTTGGTTTCTCAGCCAATGATGTTTGCCTTGGCACTGCAACTAACTTTACTGATACTAGTAAAAAAGTAGCAAGTGGCGCAGTGTATTCTTGGGATTTTGGAGATGGTAATTCATCCGCAGCCATTAACCCATCACATACTTATGCCACATCAGGCAGCTTTACTGTGAAATTAGTAATTGCCAATGGTACCTGTAAGGATAGCATCACACGCACAGTAAAAGTAAACTCAACACCTAAAGCCAAATTTGGTTTCTCTGGTGCAGGTTGTGGTGGCGCATCAATATCTTTTGTAGATAGCAGCACCAATGCCGCCAACTACCTATGGAGTTTTGGTGATGGCAATACATCTACTGCATCAAGCCCATCACACGCATATGCTGTGGCTGGTACTTATACTGTTAAATTATTTACCTCTAATGGTACTTGCTATGATAGCACTAGCCACACCCTTACTGTAGCACCAAATCCTGTGGCAAACTTTAGCTATTCAGGAGCTTTGTGTTTGAATAAAGTTATCTCATTTAAAGATTCAAGCAGCATAAGCTCAGGCAAAATAACTTCATACAGCTGGAGCTTTGGAGATGGAAATTCTGATACTGCCATGAACCCAACCCATAGCTACACCAAATCAGGAACTATGACAGTGGTACTCTCAGTAACTTCTGATGCAGGTTGCACAGGCAAAGCAGCTATTAAAGCCCTTGCTATTGATGTTGATGCATCCCCAGCATTTACTTTTAATAATGATTCTCTGCGCTACTATAGCTTCACCGCTACTGATACTAAAGCTGCAAGTTATGATTGGCAATTTGGTGATGGAGGCTCATCCAACGCTGCCAACCCAACCCATAAATATGCTACTAATGATACCTTTAAAGTAACCCTTACTGTAACTAATAGTACAGGTTGTATCTTCACCAAAACCACTAAATTATCCGTATTCACAGGTATTGTGCTTACCTATAATCCGGTGTATGAAGTAAACGTAGCTCCTAATCCATTCCATGATAATGCTACGATAAGCTATACCTTACCAACAGATGCAAATGTAGACGCAGGTATTTATGACATGATGGGCAGAAAAGTGGCTACTTTAGTAAATACAAAACAATCTTCTGGAAGTTATCAGGTAGTATTTACCCCTGAGAGTACCCAATCTTCCGCAGGCATTTATATGCTAAGGTTGAATGTAAACGGAGAAACAATAACAAGAGAAATTATCAGATTAAGATAAACCAAAAACTGTTTCTGGTAATATGCAAAGGGCGGCTGAAAAGTCGCCCTTTGTTTTTTTAGGTCTCCCAAATCCTTTGCCTGAATAAAAATTTTTTACCATTAAAAAGGTCACCTTACTCAACTTTCTGCCAAAGGACAACTCCCGCCAGAACGAAAAATTCTTTCGGGCTGGGTTATCTGCCAACTGCTTCCTACTTTTGCCCATTATGGATAAAATGCAAAAGTATTATGATATTTTAGAGAGGGAGTTTATGCTCTATTCTCCTAAAATTGGTCTGGCTATTTTGGTGTTTATTATTGGTAATTGGGTAACTAATTACATCACTAAACTCATCATGAAAGCCATGGTAAGCCGTGGCTTTGATATATCGTTACAATCCTTTTTGGGTAGCATGGTTAGCGTATCTCTAAAAATTGTTTTGCTGATTACAGTAGCAGGTATGCTGGGGTTGCAAACCACCTCTTTTGTTGCGGTGATTGGTGCTGCGGGTTTGGCTGTGGGTTTAGCATTACAAGGCTCATTGGCAAACTTTGCAGGCGGGGTTCTTACACTGGTTTTTAAGCCTTACATAGTGGGGGATATAATTGATTCCCTAGGTATGAATGGGGAAGTAAAAGAAATACAAATCTTTAATACTATCCTCCTAACTCCTGATGGCAAAACAGTGATTCTGCCGAATGGTGCGGTATCCAATTCTACTATAATTAACTATAGTAAACACCATTCACTGCGAGTTGATATTAAATTTACAATTAGTGATTCAACCGACTTTGCTCAACTAAAAGCAGCATTATTAGAAACTTGTGCTGCCAGCAAATAGACAATCAAAAATACCAATACCACAGTAGTAATAAATAAGGTCTTTGATGGAACAGAAATCTCAGTGCGCCCACACGTAGCCCCTCTTACTTATTGGGATGCTTTAGCAGATTTAAATGAGGATGTCCGCAACTGTGTTTTAAAGTTTGGAGTAGTTGGGCACATGCCTGAAATTATTCATTACAATGAAGTAAGAAAGTAGGCAGCCCGCAATAGTTAAGGCAGCTTAGTTGCGTAATAATTAATGAGGATTGTGGCACCAAACTTAACAAATTTGTATAAGTTTGTTTTCTCATTCCTACAAACTGCTTGAAACACTTCTGCAAAGTCATCCTTCTGCTTTTTATTGGCTCACTGCCCAAACTGAGTGCAGGGCAAAAGTGTAGTATCACAGCTTCTACTGATAAAGGATGTATCCCTCAACCCATCTTATTAACCTCTACAATTACGGGTGCACCTACAGGCGCTACCTTTACTTATGCCTGGAATTTTGGAGATGGATTGACTGGTAGTCAGCAGGATTCCGTAACCCATATCTATAGTAAAAGGGGATTCTTTTCTCCATCAGTGGTGATTAGCTGGGCGGGTGGCAAATGCACTGCAACAGTAAAAAAGCAAATCCATATTTATGATAACCCCAAAGCTGGCTTTGTAACCAATGCCCAAAGCAATATCTTTTTATGTGACATTAAAGCCAAACATTGCTTCCCCGATTCTTCTAAAAAAGGGGCGGATAGCGCTAAGCTTTTAACTTGGTTCTGGAACTTTGGAGATGGCGAATATGACTCTACCAAAAATCCATGTCACCATTATTTTTCTGAGGGAAGTTACCTAGTTTCTCTGGAGGTAAAAGACTCTAACGGGTGTAAGAATTTTTTCCAAAAAAAGGTAAATGTAAAATATTTAAAGAAAGGTGGACTTCCATTTATTGATGTAATTGTGACCCCTTCACCGGATTGTAGTAAGCCCTATCTTGATGTGCTTTTTTTAAATAAAACTGATACCTCATCAGTAAAAATTACACGCTTTGTATGGAAGTTTGGTGATGGGCAAGAGGAAAGCTGCAACCTCACTTATGCCTCATGCCTTAGCCGCTGGAGTGGCATTATGCACAGATATTTAAAGGTGGGTAAATACACCCCAATGCTGGTGATAGAAAATATTTACGGGTGTAAAGATTCCATGCAGCTTAGTCCTGTGGAGGTATTCCCTTTTGTCTTCAAAGTTTTTGTGCCTGTTAAAAAATTCTGCAATGTGTTTAATACCCAAGTGGACTTTTATTCGGATGAAGACCCACACCCAAACTCCTCAGCCTACTGGGATTTTGGAGACCCTTATGCAAGACCCAATGAACGTACTTCAAGACGTTGGATAACCTCCCATTCCTACTCCATGCCGGGGATTTATACAGTTTATTACAGGCGGCTTGTGGATACTTGCTACAGGGATACAATCATGTGCAAACTCATAAAAATCTATGGGCCTAAAGCAAGAATCCTTTTTGATAAAGACCTTGACGTTGTGCCTGATACTCCTCTTATCAGGAGAATTGCCACAGCAGATTTGAAGACCTATTTTAGTTGCAAAGACTCAGTGGCTTATTGGGTAAAACAAAAAGCCATTATCACTAATGGAGATACCACTTTTGATGACCCATGCAAAGGAAATCCTATTAAAACTACCATTGGCACTAAGCTAAATTGTACAGGGCAATACATACCCATTGTCAGGATTACCTATCCCAAAAAAATACTTTCTTTAAAAGATAAAACGGTATATCTCTACATCAAAAAATACTGGTATAAGGGTGATGCAATACCTTATAAAGATACCCCTGTTTATTATGTAAATAATTTCACGCCACGTAAATTTCATGCTAAGGATACAGACTTTTATTCGCCAAGATGCAACCCTCCCAAGCTGATAGATTTCACCAACTTCAGTCTTAAATCCAGAGAGTATAGGGCTTCGGATGATTTCCCACCCGGCACACCAAATAAATGCGAAACAGATTATAATCCTAACTACCCTTATGCCTCGGATAGCCTTGTTTATTTCTGGGATTTCGGGGAAGGAAACGGGAATGTTTCCACCAAAGCAAGCCCTGATAAAAGGGCTTCTTACTCCACCGAAAAACTTCCGCAACATTTGTTTTTAGATACCGGATGTTTCAAAGTTAACCTCACCGTTAAGGATACACTCACGGGTTGTGAGAGCAAGGATTTTCTCTATGTAGTAGTCCAAAATCCTGATGCCGGATGGGATAGAAAATTCTTTGACACCATAAAAAATATGACGGCAGCCCTGCAAAACAAATTTGCCAAATACGGCAAACGAAGGGGCTTTATAGTCCACGGAAAACCCTGCGTTGGGGAAACCCAGAATATGGATTTAAGAGAGAACCTCCCCAAATGTTATGTGGTAGATGCCCATGGTATTTTTGATTATGCTGCCTCTGTAAAATACAGACTCTGCAACGGCGTGCCGGATAAATCTAAAAAATATCATGAGTGGGATACTGCCTATACCGGCTACGCTGGCGGTTATGATAAAACGGGCTGGAAAACAGTTGGGCTCACTATCAGCAATAATTTTTGGTGCAAGGATACGGTGTGGTACCACAACTATAAATACATACATGATGTGTTCTCAGATTTCAATAAAAATGGAGATAACTTTTGTGCAGGAGACACCCTCAAGGCAAAACTTGACCGCACTTATCAGGAAGGGGTAAAATTTGTTATCTTTAATTATTATTATGTCCCAAAGCCAAGGCAATACTCATTAATTAAAAGAGATACTATTCCTTTTATCATCCATAAAAATCCTTTGGGAGGTTTTGATACCATCACTTCTTCAATTACATCTGCAGGGATGGAAGTGCCACCTGATGATACTGTTTTTAACAACTTAAACGCCACCTCTAATGTGGTGCTTACCAAGCCCGGGAAATATGAAATCACCACTTTGGTAATTGATAGATTCGGTTGCACCAGCACCGTTATGGATACTGTTTTTGTTGGGCATTACAGCGATTTTGATATCAATAACCGCAATGTTTGTGTGGGGGAAAAGATTACCCTAAACCCATACATCAGCTATATGAAAGATTATTTTCAGGACTCAATCATTGGGAAATACTGGTATAATCCCGTTGGTGTAAGGGGCGGGAGAAAACCCCAATACCCCGAAAAAATTATGTGGGATATGGATGGCGACAGCATCCCCGATGATTCTACATTCAACCCCAAATGGAGCTATAAAAAACCCGGACTTTATACCATTCACCTTTTTACAAAAGACAGCCTAGATTGCAAATGGCAGGTGGTAAAAAAGAAAGATTACATAAGAGTAATTGGCGTAAAAGCAAATTTTGATATTGATTCTCCGGGCTTCCAAAGATTTTGCAACCCGCAGTTTTTTAAGGTTACGGATAACTCCAGCGTGATGGATACCACCACCCCCTACTTCAAAAAAGTAAATATCCTCACATGGCGGTGGAATACCGGCGATGGCTATGCCTACACCAAAGACTCCACCCACAAAAACATAAGCTTTGTGCAAACCCATAATGGGGAGTACATCATCACCCTTGTGGTGCGCACCGAAACCAAATACGGCTTTAATGGAAAAGGCTGTGCTGACTCCACCGCCAAACTCATCAAAATTGTTGGGCCACAACCCCGCTTTAAACCCATTGGTGATAGTGTTGGCTGCGTACCCTTCCTCTATAAAGTATTGGATTACTCACGCAAATCGCGCTTTAAAAACTGGCGGTTGGGGGATAGCAGCACTGTGGCAACTTCTGCCAAAGACACCGCTTTGGTGGCGGATACTGTTTACCTGCTTTATAAAAAACCAGGTATCTTTTGCCCTCAATTAATAGGGGCAGATAGCATCCGCGATTTCCGTGGCAACATCAATTATTGCTATGATACCTTCCCATTCCGCAAATGCCAATTCAGGGTTTTTGTGTACCCGCATTACAAAGCAAAACTCATTAACGACTCCATAGTTTGTGTAGATAAACCCGCCAACTTTGGCGATGCCTCCGACTCCGTATTCACCAAATGGGATATTGATTTTACAAAGCCTCGGGTTGGCTGTGTGATGACTCCATCACCAAACGCGTAAAAGTAATTGATGTTTTTGCAGATTTTGAGGTTGACTTAAACCGCCGTGATACGCCCATCTTTTGGTTTAAAAACCTCAGCAAAAACGCCACACGTTTTACATGGAAGTTTGATGACGGCGAGGAGCTCCGCACCAATAATATGGATGATGTTTCGCACTACTTTCTAAAGCCCGGCAAACTCAATATTTGCCTAACAGCCTACAACATCCGCAACTGCCCCGCCACCGCCTGCTATAGCATACAGATTGATACTGGCCTATGGATACCCAACGTATTTACCCCAGGCAATAACGATGGTTTTAATGACCATTATGTTATTAAATTTATTGGCGGATTGGAGTATAATTTAACCATCTACAACCGCTGGGGAGAGAAAGTATTTATAAGCGATAACCGCAGTTATACGTGGGATGGCACCCACTTTAATGATGGCAAAACCCCACTGCCCGCAGGCGTGTACTACTTCACTTTTAACTACAAACTCATTGGAGGCAAACCCGAAAAAGCAATGGGCACTGTTACACTGATTAGGTAGGGGGATAATGCAATCTATTTTGTTTGAATGTTAATCCCAAACTGTCATTCTTCAATAAACCTTCCCTATTAATAGCGCCGCAGTTCTTATTCTAGGGGAGATGCTTACGGCATGATAACCCTTTTTTACCATATCCTAAACAAACAACTCAAACTCATTTCCGAGTTGGGGCTCCATTATTCACTTTTCACTATTCGTTATACACTTACTTCCCAACCCCTAATATTGCATGAAATTAAAATCAAAAATGGTTAAGAAAATTTTGTTGCTAATGGCAATGGCTGGCAGCCAATTATTGCAAGCGCAAATTCATATTGGTAAGGGGCAAACCTATGCTAATATACAGGCTGCGGCATCGTCTATTGTTGCGGGAGATACGGTGTATGTGCATAAAGGTTCATACAGGGGGTACCAAGGGATTGTGGGGTTAAAAGGCACTGCGGCAAAGCCTATTGTGATTATAAAATACAAGAATGACACACATGATATAAATGGTTGTTGGCAGTTCCAGGCTTGTGAATATATCACCTTTAAATACCTGAATTTTAAAGCCAACAGCACTGCCTCTGGGCGGATGATTAATGTAGATAATAATGGGGATTGCGCTACACAATCCAAATACATCACCTTTGATAGTTGTAGTTTTTCTAACGTAACGGATGGGGCTTCTATCACCGCTTTTAAGTTTGGCGGTGTGGATTATTTCCAGATTATCAACTGCATTTTTAAGAACATACCCAATTGCGATGCCTTTGATTTTAATGTGTGCCATCACGGATTAATTAAAGGAAACCGAATAGAAAATTGCCTTACGGCAGGGCATATAAAAGGAGGCGCATCGGACATTACTATGGAACGCAATATCTTCATCAATGCCTCAAGCGGGCAGTGGGTTACCTTTGAGTTTGGCGGGGATACGGGTCCGCAATTTTATTGCAAAGGAGATACTTTTGAGGTGAAGGATTTACGCTTTTACTCTAACCTAATTATTGGTGGGGCAAGGGGTTTTGCGCTTTCCTCAGCGCGGGATTGCAAAGTGGTTAATAACACTTTTTTTAATTGCAATGGTGCTACTTTCAGGTTGCTAAATACCAGCAGCCTTTATCCAAAGTTGCGTAATAATATTGTGGAGAATAACATCTTTGCTTTTGGCAGCAATGCCTATATGAATGCAAGCCAACAGCAGGCAGGCTCTACGCATTTTAGCAACAATATTTATTATAGTTTGGTCAACACAAAATTCAAAGGGCCGTATTGGGATACGCCTGAGATGGACTCAGTAAAAGAACAAAATTTAAAGGTTTATACTTCGGACACTATTATGTTTTTGGATACCTCAAATAGAGATTTGCATTTGGTGAATGGTAGCCCTTCAATAGCTACAGGCAAGGCACAAACAGCCCCCACTATTGATGCCTTTGGCTATCTCTATAAAACCGCAAGATGCGTTGGCGGAGTGGAGTATAATTCCGTACTGGCTGCTATGGAAGTTAGGGCTACTAAGCAGGATTTTAGTGTCTATCCAAACCCATCACATACAGGTTTTATTACGTTGATGGGGAATCCAAGCCATCCCAATTCAACTATAAAAAGTCTACAGATTTTTGGACTCACAGGAGAGCTTATTTATTCCACCACGCAACAGCAATTACCATTAACCATCACTACCAAAACATTTGCAAAAGGGGTTTATATCCTAAAAGTTTTAAGTGATGATTTTGTAGAGGTGAGGAAGGTGGTGGTGGAGTAAATGATATCCATTCTTTAAACAAAATTTCAATTTCCTAAAAAACCCTACCTTCGGGTCAAAATTATCAATCATGAAAAAATACATTTTAGTAATTGCAGCTATCTCTTTTGCTATTTTATCCTGCAAAAAAAAGGATACGGATACTACGGCTACAACCACAACCTCTAGCACAACAGGTACTACCACAGGTGGTGCAGACCCATGCGCCCATCTCTACAAAACTAGGTTGGATAGCATTCAGGTTTTCCCAAAAGATAACCCCTTAAATACAGATATTAGTGGCAGTGCTGTTGACCCAAATTCATCTGCTATAATGACTACACTTGGCAGTACACCTTTGCATAATGATTTTGGCAACGCATACGGAATTCCCTTTGTTGTAGTGTGTGGCAAGCAGGCAAAAGTGCCCATTACATATGTGTTATATGGCAATGAAAGTGATGCGGGTCCATTCCCAATTCCGGATAATGCACCTATAGAAGCAGCAGGTGTTGGCGATGCCCATGTACTTGTTTGCGATGTTGAAAATCTGAAACTTTATGAACTCTATAACGCCAAGAAAATTAGTGGTGGCTGGCAGGCAGGTTGTGGCGCTTTGTGGGATTTAAAAACTAATTATTACCGCACAGAGGGGTGGACATCGGCAGATGCTGCGGGCTTGCCCATACTCCCTTGTTTGGTGAGGTATGATGAAGTTGCCTCAGGAGAAATACACCATGCCATTAGGTTTACAGTAAGTAAAAGCAAAGTATATAAAGGATATGTTTCCCCTGCCAGCCATAAGGTAAATGGCTCAGGAAGTTTGGGGAGTTCATTACCTATGGGTGCAAGGCTAAGGTTAAAAGCTGGAGTTGATATTAGTACCTTTTCAACCACCAATAAAGTGATATTAACTGCCATGAAAAAATACGGAATTATCTTGGCAGATATTGGCTCTGATATGTACATCACTGGTGCGCCGGATAGCCGTTGGGATGATAACGACATCCATAACCTCAACAAAATAAAAGCATCCGATTTTGAGGTAGTAAAAATGGGAACTATTAAGTAGGGAAAAAGCCCCTTTTGTCATGCTGAGGAACGAAGCATCTCCTATTGAGAGTTCCTTCACTACGTTCAGGATGACAGCCTCGGAGTTATGCAGAATCTTCTCAAAGATTTATTAGTAATAGAGCTTGCCTCAGTGTTGGCAGGCCCTTCTGTGGGGCAGTTTTTGGCGGAGCTTGGGGCAGAGGTTATCAAGATTGAAAACCCCAAAACAGGTGGTGATATCACCCGCCAATGGAAGACAAAAGATGAAGATAAAAGTAGTGATATATCATCCTATTTTGCCTGTTGTAATTGGGGTAAAAACTCAATGGCTTTGGATATTACTGATGCTGAAAGTAGGGGATCTTTATATCAATTAATTGCTAGGGCTGATGTGGTAATTTGTTCTTACAAACATGGGGATGATGTGAAGTTAAAAGTGGATTATGAATCCCTGAAAGCCATCAACCAGAACCTTATTTACGCCAGCATTACAGGCTATGGAGAGGACAATCCCAATGTTGCCTATGATGCAGTGCTGCAAGCAGAAACTGGCTATATGTCAATGAATGGTGAGCCTAACTCTCCGCCGCTAAAACTGCCTTTACCTTTTATTGATATGTTAGCAGCGCACCAATTAAAGCAGGCTATCCTTGCTGCGCTTTTGCAAAAAGAAAAAACAGGCGTGGGTTGCAAAGTTTCTGTATCACTTTTTGATGCTGCCATCTCTAACCTCTCCAACCAAGGAACAAATTATTTGTTCAACCATAAATCACCCAAAGCCATTGGTTCTTCACACGGTAATATTGTACCCTATGGCACTCCTTTCCAAACTCTAGATGGGCGATATATAGTACTTGCAATAGGCACAGATGCGCAATTCGCAAGGCTCTGCAAAATCCTAATTATTGATTTATTAAATTATGAAACCAACGCCAAACGTGTTGCAAAAAGAGAAGAAGTAAATGCCATTATTCAAGAGAAAATAAAAACATTCCAATCCGTTGAACTTATAGAAAAGCTTCATACATCTTTTATCCCTGCTGGTATTGTTCAAACTATTGGGGAGGTGCTTGAGTCTCCACAGGCGCAGCATAATATTTTTGTTGATGGTGATGTTAGGGGAATAAGACAGGCGATTTTTCTTTCAGAAAAATCGCTGTCTCCTCCACCTCATTTTGGTGAGTGAGAGGAATAGAAG
>JAPLCZ010000250.1 GCA_026391915.1 Bacteroidota bacterium
GCTTTTACGGCTTCTTTTATAGCATCAGTAAGGTTGGTAATTGTCTTGGCTTTTTTGTGGAATTCGGCTATTAGTATTACACCATTCTGCACACAAATTCCAAACAACGCAATGAAGCCAACACCACCTGAAATCCCGAAATTAATGCCTGTAATATGGAGGGCAAGTATTCCCCCAATTAATGCAAAAGGAACATTGATGAGTACATATCCTGCATCTTTTGCATTGCCAAACATGATGAATAATAAAACAAAAATTAAGACAAGACTAATAGGTACTACCTGCGCCAAACGGTTGGAAGCCCGCACCTGATTTTCAAACTCACCAGTCCAGCCAATACTATAACCTTCGGGGAGTTTTATGTTTTTGTTTACGCGATTTTGGGCATCCGCAATGGTGCTACCCAAATCTCTTTCGCGTACAGAAAATTTCACCCCAATAAATCGCTTGGTGTTATCCCTATAAATAAAAGCAGGACCTGTGATTTTTTTGATGGTTGCTATCTCCTTTAGGGGGATTTTATTCCCTTTAATAGTCGGTATCATGAGGTGCAAAATATCCTCTTCATTTTTGCGGTAATCTTTTTCATACCTTATTCTGATGTCAAATTTCTGTTCTCCCTCATACTTTTCTGTAACAGTTTTCCCGCCAATTGCCATCTCTATTACGGCTTGCGCTTCGGCTTTGGTAACGCCATATACTGACATCTTTTCTTCATCCAATACCACACTTATTTCTGGCTGCCCAATGTTCCTTAAAATCCCCACATCCCTAATCCCGGGTACATCTTTTATTTGCATGAGAACTTTGTTGGAGAGTTCATCAAGTTTCTCCAAATCATTCCCATAAATCTTTACGGCATTGGAGGCATTAATCCCTGCCACAGCTTCGGCAACATTATCAATAATAGGTTGAGAATAATTATAGATGATCCCCTGATATTTTTTGAGTTTAAAGTCCATTTCATCTACCAAACTATCCAAAGAAATTTTACGTTTCCAGTCTTCTTTAGGTTTTAAGTTTACCTGCATCTGCACATAGTAAAAGCCACTTGGGTCTGTGCCATCATTGCTTCTGCCTGTTTGAGAAATAACCCCATTTACTTCGGGGAAACCTTGTAGTATTTTGCGGAATGTAGCGACCTTTTTTACCGTTTCATTGAGGGAAGTACTCATAGGTAATTTAGCTTCCACCCAAAGCGCACCTTCATTTAATGGAGGGAGGAATTCTGTTCCTAAAAACTTAGTAGAAGCCAGTGTTAAAATCAAAACAATTAATGCCACACCAAGGCTAATTCTTTTGTGCGCAAAAGTCCATTTAAAGTTCTACTTTCTGGAAAGCAAAAATAGGAAGCAAAGCAGAGATAATTATAAGTTTAGAAAAGAACACCGCCTTCCCCATTTCAGTTCCTGTTTTTTTAATCAAACCCAGCTTAGCAAGTTTGTTAAACTTATCCATCCCGCGCTGATGTGCTGCGGCATCCAACGCCACAAAAAGCCCCTCCACCATCACCACTGCACCATCTATTATTATCCCAAAATCTACTGCACCAAGGCTAAGGAGATTGGCACTCATGCCCTTTAATTTCAAACAAAGAAACGCAAACAAAAGTGCCAGCGGAATGATGATAGAAACAATAAGAGTGGTGCGCCAATCCGCCATAAAAAGAAACACAATTGCCGTAACAAGAAGTATCCCTTCTAGCAAATTATGCATTACCGTATGGGTACAAAAACTCATGAGGTTATCCCTATCATAGAAGGTTTCCATCTTCACATCACTGGGCAGCACACGGGTATTAAGTTCATTGATTTTCTCCTTCACCCTACCCAAAACCTCTGATGGATTTTCACCCTTCCGCATTACAATAATTCCTTCCACCACATCATCATTATTATTATGCCCCACCTGCCCTACTCTTGGGGCGCTGCCCACCTTTACAGTAGCTACATTTTTTACCAAAAGCGGATTGCCATTGTAATTATCTACAATAGTATTTTCAATATCTTCAATAGAATTTAAAAGACCTAAACCCCGCACCACGAAAGCCTGCCCATTCTTCTCAATTACATCACCCCCAACATTAAGGTTTGATTTGGAAACCGCATCAAAAAGTTCCAAGGCAGTGAGGTCATATTTCTGAAGTTTTACAGGGTCAACAGAGATTTCATATATTTTTTGCTGACCACCAAATGCCACCACATCTGCCACGCCGGGTACTGCCCTTAGTTGGCGGTCAATCACCCAATTTTGCAGGGTTAATAAATCTCTGGTATCTCTGTTTTGACCTTTTAATACATACCTGAAAATCTCCCCTGTTGGGCCATAAGGAGGCTGCACATCAGGGTCAACCCCATCAGGCAGTTGCACATTTCGCAGCTGATTATTTACCTGCTGCCTCGCAAAAAAATCTTCTACATCATCATCAAAAATAATCTTGATTACGGATAAGCCAAACATGGTAATGCTGCGCACATTGGTTTTGCGCTGCACAGAATTCATGGCTATTTCTATAGGGGTGGTAACAAACCTTTCTACCTCCTCCGCGCTGCGCCCATTCCATTGTGTAACAATGATGATTTGTGTATTGGTAACATCAGGAAAGGCCTCAATAGGGATATTGATATAGCTTACCACACCTGCTATTACAAGAATGCCCACCCAAAAGAAAGTGAAGAACTTATTCTTAAGCGAAAAGGCAATAATATTTTTAATGAACTTATTCACGATTTGGTTTTGGGTTTAGTCGTTTAATTCATCGTAAATAAAAATCCCATTTTTGGAAATCACCTTTTCATTTGGGCTCAATCCGGAACTGATATAAGAGGTATCCCCTACTTGCCTGTACACCTCTACCCTCCTGGTTTCTATATTGTTTCTGTTTTTAAAAACCATCACCCAATATTTACTTTTATCAAAAATTACGGAGGCAGATGGCACGGCAATCATCTTTTTATCCTCATTAAAACGGAGGGTAACCGTTGCCTCCATATCGGGTTTAAGTTTGAGGTCGGCATTGGGGATTTTAACGCGGATTTTCATTGCCTTAGTTTCAGGGTCAATGGTGTTAAAAATCTTATCTACTTTGCCTTTGTAAATATCATCAGGGAAGGAAATAGTAACCACATCTAAACCCACTTAGCGGTGCGAGGATATTATAGATAGAGCCGTTTTTTAAACTGTAAATACTATACACATCCGTTATCCTTGATAGCTCTGCTTTAGACTTTTCCAACTCACTTTTAGCCGCCGCTACATCCCTCTCAGAGTTTAATTTACCTGCAAATAAATCCTTTGCTACCTGTAAATTTTTTTCTGCAATAGCCACATCATTCAGTGCATTTAATCTCTCCTTTTGGAACTCTGCCACCTCACCACTTCTTATCACTGCAAGCACATCACCTTGGTGCACATAATCACCCAGCTCCACATTAATTTGCAAAACACTGCCACCCACCACGGGGTACACAGAACTCATCTTATTATTATCTGCGGTAATTTTACCAAAAAGGCGGATATCACTCTTTACTTGTTGCATGGCAGCATCATAAAATTTGCAAGAAGCATACATAGTATCACTCATTGAGAATGCTACTGCCTTCTCATCCACGGGGGTATGGTTACATGCCGAAAACACCAAAGGCGTTAGGGCAAAAACAAAAAATATTTTCTTGATATTAATCATCTAAAATAATTGTTTAACAGTTGTGTAATTAAGTTGTTCTGCAGATTGGGCAATCTGTATTTTGAGTCTTGATATCTCTGCCATAGCATCATTATAAGCTTCAAAGAAATCAACGAATTCAATAAGGCTTACGTTGCGTTTCTGGAAGTTATCACTCATCCCTTTTAGGGTAGTTTCAAAATCGGAATTATAGAGGCTCTCTGCCTTTTTATATTGGGTAAGTGTGGTAGTATATAGCGCATAATTGCTGCGCACTTCACTTTCAATACTCGTCTTTAAACTGCTTTGTGTAAGCTGTGCCTCTTTGGTTTTGTAGCGGGCAAATTTTATGTTGCCTTGGTTCCTATTCCATAGTGGCAACGGAATACCAAAGCCAAGGTCATACTCATTGGGGAAAGCACTCCCCCTTTGGTCATAAGTTGCCATGAGGTTTATATCCGGGATAGCTAGTTTCTTTTGATAGTTAAGAAACTGCCCCGCAAGAGTTGCGTTCTGACTAAGCATGAGATAGTCAGGACGGTTTTGCAGGGCAGTTTCAACCAAGAAATCCACTATAAACTCTTTATTGAAACTATTATATGTTGTGTCTTTTATTTGCGGGCTTATGAACTGTGAGGTTTGCAAAATGGTTTGCACCTTAGCCGTTTCATCATAATACTGTTTTAGCAATTCGCCGCGTTGGTTATTAAGGTTAAGGTAAACCCCCTTTAGGCGCACCACATCTTTGGCGGGGATATTCCCCTTTTTTGCCTGCACCTCATAAGCACGGATAATAGTATCTAGCAGTACCAATTGTTTGGTGTATTTATCCAACATGCCAGCGTATTGATGCAACGCATAGAGGCTGCTGTGCAACTGAAATTTTAAAGTTCTTACCACATCAGCAAAGGCAAGCTCTGCCATTTTAGCATTGGTTTTAGCCATATCAATCTGCGCCTGCCTCTTGCCTCCCAATAAAATTAGTTGTGATATTTGGTACCCCTTTTCGCCATTAGAGCCCACCTTAAAATACTCTTTGGTGCCGGGGTTATAAGCATTAAAACTGGCAGAAAAAATAGGATTAGGATATAGCTTAGCCTGAATAATCATAGCATTCTGCGCACTCACCTCCATACTGGCAGCAAGGAGTTGGTAATTGTTTTTTAAGAAAAGACTATCCGCCTGATTGATGGTGATTTTTAAACTATCAGCTGCATAAATGCCTTGGGTTATACAAAGGCAAAAGCAAAAGAGAACCTTAAACTTTAAACATGAAACTTTAAACATTAAACTATTACCTCCCCATGATATTGATTCCCCTCCGAATCTGTTAAAGCTATTTTGTTATCCACCAAAGTGCCATTGTAAATTCTGCTTTGCTTATCACGAAGCATTATTTTGCCATTGAGCAAAGCACCATTAATAAAACTCTTTCTTTTATCCCAAAGGCGGAAACGGTTAAGCTCCAGATAGCCTGTGATTACTTCTTCTTCGCCGCTATATATTTTTACATCCATTTGATATAAATGTTTTTGATGCTCACAAAACTCCCCCCGCCAACCTTAAGATAAACTTAAGATGGATAAAGGTTTGATAAAAAAGGAAGAGTTGACAGTTATTGGTTGTCGGTTGTCAGAAAAAAAAAGACAAAAACTGAATGGTAAAATACACCAAGTAATCCTGAGAAAAAGGAAAGGCTTAGGGCTCTTTGTGGCTACACTTCATCAATATTTACTAAGCCCCATTTAATGGCAAACACCACCAACCCTGTTTTTGATTTGAGTTCAAACTTATCGCAGAGGTCTCTGCGGTAGTAATCAATAGCAGTTTTATTTACACCCATTTTTTTGGCAATATCATCATAGGTGTGCTCTTCTGGTGAGCATAGATGTTTTAGAAACTCAACTTCCTTTGGGGTAACTTCATCTATTATATCTTCCTTTGTTAATTGGTTTTTAATTCCTTTTGATATTGAATTATTAAAAACGATATGTTTAACAAACTCAGTGTGATAATATCCATTAGTGCATACCTCATCAAAAGCAAGCTTGAGTGCAGCAGGCGTAATATTCTTTAAAAGAAAACCCCTTGCTCCTAATTTTAAAACGCGAATAATTGCATCCTCTTTTTGATCAAAAGTAAGTGCTATTGATTTTATTTCAGGTTGATTTTCACTAATCCACTTAATGGTTTCAAACCCATCCATTATAGGCATGGACATGTCCACAAGGGCTAATTGCGGAAGGGCAGGAACAGTTTTTAGTTTATTGATAAAATCCAACCCATTATCTGCTGTTAACACAACCTTATAGTTACCCAGCTTATTAATCATGGCAACAATAGCATCTCTTACAAGTACATGGTCATCAATAAAAGCAATTTCAATCTTCTCCATTTTGTTTAATTTATTTTATTAAAAATATATTCGGTTCCTTGCTGCAATGCAGAAATAATCTGGCAATTATAGCCAATCATCCCAGCGCGCTTTTTTAGGTTTTGCAACCCCATACCTTTGGGGATGCTGAGTTTCTCTGCCACATTAAAGCCTTGCCCATTATCTGTAATTCTCAATAGGGTGGTTGGGCTCTCAAAAAGATGAATGCTAATATCGGTTGCTTTGGAGTGTTTTAGGGCATTATTAAGCACCTCTTGCAAAATGCGGAAAAGCACCAATGAGTGTTTTCCATCAATTGGGTGTGCCTTCTCCCCTATAAAAAGAGACACCTTAATTCCCGATGCTTTTTGCATGCGCAAAACTTCATTATTAATGGCATCTACTAAGCCTGACTTTGAAAGATAATCAGCATTCATCCCTCTGCTAATGCGCTTTACCTCATCAATTATTTCTTCAATTATGCCTCTTACCCCAACAGGGTTGGTGATGGCACTAACGCTGGCA
>JAPLCZ010000246.1 GCA_026391915.1 Bacteroidota bacterium
TGACAACTAATAACTGACAACCGACAACTATTTTCTATTAACTCCCCACCCTTTCTATCTTTGTTTCGTATTAGCAAATAATAAAAACGGAAAAGCCGTGTTTTTTAAGAAGCCAACTCCCTTTAGTCCTAAAGATATTGATAGCGTTATCAAGGCGTGCTTGGAGAATAATGCCCAAGCGCAAAAGGCGTTGATTAAATTGTTTTATGGCTACTCCAAAAGCATTTGCCTGCGCTATGCAAGTGGTGTGGAGGAAGCTGAGGAGATAATTAATGATGGTTTTTTAAAGGTGTTTACCAACCTGCATAAGTATGATTTCTCCCAACCTTTTAAAGCTTGGATGCGCACCATAATGGTAAATACTGCTATTGATTATTACCGCAAATGGCAGAAAACGCAATACCATCAGGACGTGGATGAGATTGATGTTGTTGACCTGAATGAAGATATTATTGGCAGAATAGCAGCAGATGAAATCTTGAAATTGGTGCAGCAACTTAGCCCTGCTTACCGGATGGTTTTTACCATGTACGTAATAGATGGCTACAACCACCGCGAGATTGCAGAGATGCTGGGGATTAAAGAAGGGACTTCAAAATCAAACCTGCAAGATGCCCGCAAAAAGCTACAACAATTAGTAAAAAATACGTATCCACATTTATATTTAGCCTATACTTTAAAAACAGACAAAATACATGAAAACTGAAGATTTTGATGATGCTATCAGGCGCAAGCTTGAGGGTATCAATCCGCAGTACTCAGATGCCGATATAGAAAAAGTTCACAGCTATGTGGGCAGCAACTTATCGGCACCTAAAAAATTTAACTACCTCCGGGTTGGGGTGGCTTCTGTAGCTGCAATTTCTATTGCGGGGCTACTGCTTTGGAATGTTTCACAAATGCATGAACAAACGGCAATGCGCAAAACAATTGACTCCTTAAAAACGCAGGTAGCCTTAACAAAAACGGATGCGGAAACATCCCATAAAAATAACATTAGCACCAACCCATCAACAAAAAATAACACCATAGCAAATGAAGAAATAACTACAAACTCAACTGAAAAACTCACTGCAAATAATAAGAATGATAACAGCACACCTCAGGAAATAAAACCCCTAAAGGAAGAGGTTGCCATTGCAGATAAAAATCAAAAGAAAAGTACATTCACTCCTGATAATAAAGTTGATAATAAATTAGCTGATAATAGAAATTCTAATAGAGGAAAAGAAGAAAAATCCCTTTTAAAGAATAATAAAATTGAAGATGTTAATACAAAGAAGTTAGCAGATAATAACCCCATCAAAAATGATAACAAAAATAAAGAAGCAACTAAGGATAATAAGTTAGAAAAAGAAAGAAATAAAGGCTCTTTGGTTAATAGTGAAAACAAGAAAAACCTTCAGAATAAAGCACCAGATAAGTTTAATGATTTGGTGCAAACCCCAAACAAAGAAGCCAAACAAAATGGTGTTAATGCACCAGTTGATAGCACTTTAAAAGAGAATAAATCTTTGGTTGAAAATCAAGAAGAGAACCCTAAAAAGCAAGCCCCAAAAATCAAAACTAAAAAGGAAAGAAAATCTTTTACTTTATTTGATGGCATAAGTTATAGAGTAGGCTTAGGGGCTGATGCCGGCCCTGCCCAAATGGGTTTTCTTGGTGTAGGGGAATTAAAACTTGCCAATAATTTTGGTGTGAGTGTAGGGCTAAAAAGTACTGACTTCCATAACGAAAGTTTTAAAGATGAAAAAGATTTCCATGAACGCAGAGGAAAAGATTTTGCAACAGAATATGGCAATAATTTGCCCCCCAAAGATTCAACTCCTTTCTCTGATATCAGAACATTTAACAGGATGCTGCAACTACCCGTTAAGCTAAACTATACATTACCTCTTAAGCATAATTTCTCCCTCCTTGTAAGTGCAGGCACTGATATAGATTTAGGAGGAATGGAACATGTGGATTGCCACCGCAGAAAAGGCCCTGCCCACGAAGATGAGCCAAAAAAATTCGGCGTAAACATCAAGCCTGTGGCTATTAATAATGCCGTTTTTTCTGTTGGGGTGCAAAAGCAATGGAATCATTTTATAGTGCAGGCAAGCCCATACATCAGCCCGCAACTTAATAAAGTATTCTATAAAAAAGAAGACCTTTATTTCGGGCTTTCTTTAAAAGCTTTGTACGCTTTTGGCGGCTAGAATTTCAACAAAATATTAACAAAAATGCCCCGAAAATTCGGGGCATTTTTGTTAATATCACGCAAGAAAAAATTTATTCTAAGTGCCAAAAAATTTGGTAATCATATCCATCAGCTGCACCTAATTTTATTGGGTTGGCAGTTGCTGCGGCAGTATTCATGTCTACTGTCCATTTTATCATTGTGGTCATACTTGCACCCACAACATCAGTCAATTCAAATACCCATTTGGTACGTAATAAAGTTAGTGGAGAACCTGGCCTTACAGAATACCTAACTTTATTTGGTGAAGCATTAGGAATTGGTTGGGTAGTTTGATATGTATATTTTGGAGAACCCGCAGTATCCCATTGGAAAAGTACATTTGGGTTTGTTCCATCCGAATGCCATGAAGTAGCGCCATCATTTCCTTTGGTGGTTGGGAATTTCAACAGAACGATACTATCAAGTATTCTCTTACCCACTGCAATATTTACAGTAGCATATGCTTTTTTGGTTTTATCTGCACTAAAGGCTGTTAGCTTTACTGTTTTTAAACCTGGAGTGGAATATACATGTAGCGGTGCAAACAAAGCAGAGTTAGTTCCATCACCAAAATCCCAACTTACCGAAGCGGTATTTTTGTCGTTTTGGGCAATGAAGCCCGGGTCCGCATTAATAGGAACGGCATAATCAGTAATTACAACTTTTGCCACAGGATACGGTGTTGGTGGTGGATCATCAACTACTGGAGTTTTGGTACAAGATACCGCGGCAAAGCCTGCGGCAACAAAAAGGAGAGTTTTGAATTTGTTCATAATGTTTAAATTTTTATCAAAAGTATGTTGTTTTTTTTAATTGACGAATCTCAGAGTAAAAAAGTTAGGATTCCCTTTAATACCTTTGCTAAAATATTCAGAAATAATGAGTGAAAGAATTATAGCTTTTAGGGATGCATTGAAAGAAGCCATATCAGAAGAGATGCGGTTGGATGAAAACATTTTTATTATGGGAGAAGAGGTGGCAGAATACAACGGTGCCTACAAAGTTTCTCAAGGGATGTTGGATGAGTTTGGCGCAAAGCGCGTGATTGATACCCCTATTGCAGAGCTTGGTTTTGCAGGTATTGGCGTCGGTGCTGCTATGAATGGTCTCCGCCCCATTATAGAATTTATGACTTTTAATTTCGCTTTACTTGCCATAGACCAAGTAGTAAATTCCGCTGCCAAAGTACACCAAATGAGTGGCGGACAATTCACCTGCCCCATTGTTTTTAGAGGGCCAAGTGGCAGTGCCGGGCAGTTGGGTGCGCAGCACTCGCAAATGTTTGAAAACTGGTACGCCAATGTACCCGGGCTCAAAGTAATTTCTCCATCAAACCCCTATGATGCAAAGGGCTTATTGAAAGCTGCCATCCGTGATAACGACCCTATAGTTTTTATGGAATCTGAGGTGATGTATGGCGACAAAGGCAATGTGCCAGAAGGAGAATACATCATTGAAATTGGCAAAGCAGAAATAAAAAAAGAAGGTACTGATGTAACTATTGTATCCTTTAATAAATTGATGAAAGTGGCATTACAAGCCGCTGATGAATTGGCTAAAGAAGGCATCAGTGCAGAGGTGATTGATTTGCGTACCATACGCCCATTGGATTTCCCATGCATTGTTAACTCTATTAAAAAAACAAACCGTTTGGTGATAGTTGAGGAGTCATGGCCATTTGGTTCAATCTCCTCAGAAATAACTTACCAAGTGCAAAAACATGCTTTTGATTATTTGGATGCCCCAATAAAAAGAGTTACGGGTAAGGATGTGCCAATGGGCTATGCCCCTACCCTAGTGGATGCCTATCTGCCCACAGTGCAAGACACCATCAACGCTGTAAAAAGCGCTATGTACGTAGCATAAATTTCTTAAAATTAAAATGAAAAAATCCCTCCTTATAATATTGATAGTTGCCGGAGGGATGGCTACATCATGCGGGCATATTGCCAAAGGCTACGTCACCAAAGCCAATGAAAAATATGCAATACGCGATGTGCAAGGCGCTATGGTAGATTACAACAAAGCCATCGCTATAAAACCAAGATATGCCGATGCTTGGTATTACCGCGGTTATGTAGAGTACCGCCGCATGGATTTGGTGTGCGCCCTACGGGATTTTGATAAAGCAATTGCCCTAAAACCCAATTACCCCGAGGCGTATTATTACCGCGGCTACTCACGGGATATACTCACATTAAATACCCTTGTGCCTAACAAAGAATCTTTTGCAGACTACACCAAAGCCATTGAGCTAAAGCCTGATTATGCTGAGGCATACTTCCGCCGTGGCATGTTAAAAGAAGGTTTGGAAGACCCCAAAGGGGCATTGGCAGATTACAATAAAGCCATTGAGTTAAAGCCCGAATATACTGATGCCTCTAATTATAGAGGTCTGCTAAAATCTGCTATGGGTGATGATAATGGTGCTATAAAAGACTTCACCAAAGCCATAGACCTGCGCCCCGAATTTGCCGATGCCTACTACAACCGCGCCTTGGTACGCTATAAAATGAAAGATGAAATTAGCGCTTGCCTTGATTGCCGCAAAGCCCGCGAACTTGGCTCTATGGATGCCGACGAAAATTTGAAGAAGTATTGCAGGTAGGGGAAGTTTAAGATGTAAAAACTTTAAGATTGGAAGGAGTGGGAAGGAAACACTAAGCGATTATTGTGACCGTTAGTTAATCCTTATTTGAGAAAAGAAAATTAAGACCTACCATAAGATTCACAGCATTAAAATTTACATGATAGGTTTGAGGATACCTTCTTACATATCCCAAATTATCTTCTTCCTTAATACTCATTTTTAGAGAACGGTTCATCATTAATAATCCAGCTGATAAACTCATAGTAATGTGTTTCTCATTTAAAAAATATAGTGCAATTTCAGGGTAAGCGGAAACAAATAATAATGACCGAGTTGTATCATAGTCATAAGTAATCTTTTTTTGATAGTTTGAGCTTTCTTTCTTTAAATATATGGTTGAAGTTGGGAAGGGAATATTTTGATAAACCCCATAAAGTTTCCCTGTAAAGCAAAATTTATTTCCCAAACTTTTTTTGAAAACCAACCCTGCACCTAACATTGGATTAACCCTATAATCTCTTGGCTTAACATCCCAGTATTTTATATAATAGCCAGTATAGTCTGCCTCTAAATCTACCTTTTGTAAATCTGAAATCCAGTTAAAAGAATTAAGTCCAAATAAAAAACAGGCACCAATATTTTTATGATAATATATTGAAAAATTAAAGTTGTAGGTAAGGTTATCCCACTCAGTATTTCGCATTGTATTTAAAGGAAAATATGCATGTACAGGATTTGTGAATGGTCGTAGATATCCAATGTTACCAAAAGAAATAAAAACCTTAGTGCTATCAAATATATTTCCCGTTTGACAAAACCCTCCATAACTTGAAATTAGAATGATGAAAACAATAATTACTTTTTTCATTTTGCAAGCAAAATTCTTCTTGTTTTTAAGGACAACAATTGAGTAACTGCATTCCTTTGTGAGAGGCTAATTTCAAACTGAACACTATCTGAAAGAGTAGGTGGTTGCATTAGAAAGAAATAAGTGGTGAGTAGTTTTTTTCTTGTTTTTTTTGTAAGGCTTTTTCGCCAATCAGATATAATTACGGGTATTTCAAAAGTGGCAGCATCAAACAAAGTAGCGCTAAAGTATTCAGATACATCCGTTCCTTTTTTATGCAGCATATCAAAGTCATAAAGAGTAATTATTTTAAATGAATCCTTAAGCGAAAAATTTGGTGTATAAAACTCAGGACTTCCATACTTCTTACCGCAATCAAAAGAACTTTCAAATTCAATTGTAAATCCATAACAATTTTTATTTACAGTATTTGCGGTTGTGGTATGAGGAAACTCCCCACAGTTATTTAAAATTGTAGAGGAGATACTTTTCCAACAATAGGTTTGTGTTCCAGATGGATTTGAAGGAGGGTCCTTTTTATAACAACTATTAATCACTAATAAACCTCCAATAAGGGCTAACAAAATCACAAAAAGTAATAGTTTTTTTTGCATTGGTTTTTATCAAGACGGCTACTTAAATAGATTGGTTAGTTTTCACATCTTCTCATCTTAAAATCTCCACATCACCATCTACCTTTTCACAAATTTCTCCCTCCCCACTACCGCCCCATCAGGGGTTGTGAGGGTGATAACGTAAATGCCTTTGGCAAACCCGCTGCAATCTATTTGGGTGCTTTCTGTATTAGTTGGGTGGGTGTAAACCTCCCGCCCTGTAATATCTTTTATAGAAATGGTGGCGGTTTTAATATCAGCAATAATAATATTTAAAACATCTATGGCGGGGTTGGGGTAAATGCGTATTTGGTGGGTTAAAGTATTTGGCGCATCAATGCCCACGGCGTTTTTGCCAAAGTATGGGCGCATCATCAGCGCACCATTAAGGGTATTATTAATCTCCCATTTGCTGCCCACATTATAGTAGAGGTTACTGTTTATTTTCCCCGCATTGATGAACTGGTAGTTTACATCATACCCCACATTTAAATAGAAGTTTTGGGTTTGGCTCCATCCCACAAAAAAATCTCCTTTTTGCAAATCTACTGGCGCAGAGAAGGGGTAGTAAACCCAGCCATTGGTGAAGTCTGAATATTGTACTTTTTGATTATCCGCACTGCCCACCTCGGTGGCGTTATTGGTGCCGCCAATTATAGAGCTCCATACTTTTAGGTTAAAGCTTTGTTTGGCGTTATCCATCCCTTGGTTAAAATGGATGAGTACGCCATATAATTTATCATCCGCATATAGGCTGAATTTCTGCGCCGCAGCGCCTGATTTTATGCCCACTAATCCGTAACCGAATTCGGCAGAACCATCATCATAAGCATAGTAATCACTCATCTCTTGGCGGAGTTGCGCTGAGTCGTTTTCAAAATAATCATTGCTTTGTATAGGTGGTTTAATAATGTATTTGGTGAGGAATTTTATGGTGTCACCACTAAGGCTTAAGATTTTTGCTTTTGCCCTTGCATTGAGGCTGTCCTCATAGGAGGTGATGCTTTCTTTTAGCAATACTTTAGAGATGGTTTGCTTGGGTGGGGTAACGGCAAAAGGGCTGTTATTGGGGTAAAGATTCAAGGCATATTTGTAGTTGGTGTTGGCAGTTACCACATCCAAATTACTTACATAAGCTTTGCTGAAATCAGCAAAAAAGCTGTTGGGGTTTTTATAAAATTGCTTGGTAGGTACACTAAAATACTCTTTAAAAATACTGGAAGGGATGCGTGATAAAGCCACATCTTTTATAAAGCTATCAGCCATAGTGCGTGGTTGAGATGCAGCATTGATATACACATAATCCACATGCCAATGGTCAAGATTTCCGGTGAGGTTGCCATAGTTCACAAACCGAAACTGGAAGCCATCATACCTAAAAGAATCTGTTGCGGTATTGATTTTTAGCATTGCCATCCTGAACTTTTTATAGCCTGTGCCAGGAACTGCCCACACAGTAAGCCATTGCCCATGTTGGGTGCGGAACTCCACAGTTAGTGAGTCGGTTTCTCTGGGTTTTTCCCCTAAGCCTTTGGGTTGATAATAAAAACTTAGGTAGATGCTGTCCGATGTTTTTATGCCACTCATATCTATAGGCAGGCACGCCAAAGTATCTGCCCTCTCAGAGGTCTTTTGCCCCGTTGGGTTATAGGCTAGTCCTTTTTCATTAAGGCCATCAAAAGTTACCACGCCAATGCTGGGCGCAGAGTCGCACATGGTATTATTGATGAACACTTGGTGGTTTGCCCACAGCAAATCAAAAGGGAAAACACCTTTATAATTTACAGTGTCGTAGTAGAATTTATCAGCGTAAGAGAAGTCATCAAAAAAAGGCAAAGCAAGGTTTTTTTTGAATAAGGGCTTAGGGAATCTCTGCCATTGCTCAAATTGTTTTTGCTGCGCTTCATTGTCTTTTAGCGGGTGGATTTCCTGCCCCTGCCCATTGACTTTTATAATGATTAAGCCAAGGCAAATCAGCACTAAAAAACTTTTATTTATCTTACTCATCATCTTTCTTTTTTTTCTTTTTACCCAACCAAATATCTATAGATTCTCCTTTGGCAACCATCTCATCTTCTTCGGGGTTTTGTTTGGTGATAATAGCACCTGAATTGTGTTTCCCATTACTGCTGGAGTCGCCACTAATTCTGCCAATGTTCAAATCGTTTCCGCGTAAAATCAGCATGGCAATATCCAAAGTTTTTCCCACAAGTTTAGGTACTTTTACTTTAGCGCTTGAGTTCATATCTCCTACCACAAGGGTAATCATGCTTCCTTTCTCTAATGATGCACCAGGGAGGATATTTTTGCCTTTATATTTCACCCCAAGTAGCTGATTGGTTTCATCAGGTTTGTATTCAAACTCTTTGTTAATTTTAAAACCAAGGCGTTGCAGTTCGGGTATTGCCTCTGTTGGCGTTTGGTTAATAATATCAGGCAACTTTATAATCGGTGCTTTCTTTACATTTAAAGTGAGATAAATCCTCCTGCTCTTTTTTACTTTGCTTAGGGCTTTAGGGTTTTGTTCCACCACACCAAGGCGCGGAACTTCCTCAGAAAAAACGGAATCCTTTATCACAAAACGCAGGTCTCTTTCAGTGCAGATGCGTTGGACTTCTTCTAAAGTCATCCCTTTAAAATCCGGCACAGTTAGGGACTCATCATGATGGGTATAAAAGAGCAGAAAATAGTTGATGCCCACCAATAAAAGTATAAAACTGATAACTGCAATAGTGGCATTCATCAGGATGGGGCGTTCTTTTATTTGTTGTAAAAAACTCATGCTTTATTTTGCTGTGGCAAGTGTTGCCTTTTCTTTTCCGTAATCAATTATTTTATCTAAAAACTCAAAAGGTTTATAACCATTAATCGCCGCCTGATGGAAGATGCAAGTGGCAGGCGTTAGCCCCGGCAGTGAGTTGATTTCTATAAAAATCACCTCTACTTTTTCTTCAGAATAGATGCGCACAAAAGCATCAATTCTGCAATAGCCTTCCACTTGTAAAATTCTTGCGGCTTGTTCCAATTTCTCCTTAACGGCAGATGATATCTTTTTATTGTATTCAGGATTTTTAGAGAACCTTGCAGGGGTGATATTCTGCCCTTCACCTGCCAAGAATTTTTCTTCTAAAGACAAAATCCCTTTGGAGGCTAAAGCCTCTGAGGGTTCAAAAACCTCATAAATTATTTCACCGCTTTCAAGGGTTTTGGCAAGCATACCTCCTGTAATTTCCAAGAAATATTCTGCACCATTGGGCTTCACCAATTCCTCCACCACAAAGAAATTCTTCATGGGGAATTCTTCGTTTTCTTTGAGAGAAAGTAATTCTCTTAAAGCTATATTAATCGCCTCCTGATTTCTAAAAACCCCATGCGCATAATCCACCAACTCTTGTGGTGTATCAATCTTTTTTACGGCAGAAGAACAACCGTCATCAGCGGGTTTTGCGATGATAGGGAAACCAATTTTATCTGCAATGGTTCCAAGAACTTCTTCGTGGGTTTTCTCCCAATCTTCTTTGTTAATGAGTAGGTGTTTTGGGATTAATAAACCTGCCTCCTTAAACATCTCATTGGTGATAAATTTATTGATGGTATTGTTGGAGGAATAAGGCCCTGAACCATTGTAAGGCTTGCCATATTTTTCCAGTTCAGTTTGCAAAGTGCCGTCCTCCCCCGGCCTGCCATGGAGTGCAATAAAAACAGAATCTGCCATGGTGCAAAGTTCATCCAAACTAATTTCTTTGGGCTTGAACTCATAGTTTTTTGAAGCAAATTTTTGGGTAATAAATCCCGCCTTTTCAATTATTTTTTTGATGATAGGTGCAGCAAGATAGTTCTTTGATTTCTCACGGATGTCATCGGCATTATCCTTTAAAAGCAAATTGAGAGGGAGTATAAAAAACCGCATCACATTATTGGTGTAATCCAGAAAAACAGGAAGGGTATTATAGTGCCCCGATGAGGAAAGTTTTTCGTAAACATTTCTTCCACTTTCCACAGAAATATGCCTCTCAGAAGAATTACCTCCAAGCACTACCGCTACGGTTGGTTTTGCTTTAGTAGAAGTAAACTTATTCGCCATAGCTTCTTCCAGATTTTTAAGCACCACATCCACTGAATAAGCTCTATGAGATTGCGCCCTCCTTTTCACCAAACTGCGCCAAATAATATAGGTAAGAAACTGCCCGGGGCTAAGCCCAATCTCCGCTGCCTGATGAAAGAAAAACGATGAAGGCAGCATCCCTGATGTGGTATTTGGGTCATTCAAAAATATCTTACCATCCTCGCGGATGATGCCATCAATGCGGGCATACACATCAAAACCAAAGTCGGTATAAAGGCTTTCACAAGCTTTGGTTATTTTAATAATTTTCTCCTCTTCAATATTAATGGGCGTTACCTTTCTGCTAATGCCCGGGAGGTATTTAGCGCGGTAATTAAAAATCATTTCTGTCTTGATAATTTCAGTTGGCGGCAGCGCTATGGGCTCACCGTTTTCGCCCTCCACCACTATGCAACTAAATTCTTTTCCTTTGATGAATTCCTCTACCAAAACAGAAGTCTCTGTTTGCAGACTTTCAAAGGTGATAGCATTTTTATTGGCAGCAAATTTTTCTTGCAACAAAGCAAAAATTTCTGCTGGGTGGTGGTAGATTTTATCTGCAACTTTAAACGGAATTCCTGTGCCTTCATACACATCACAAAGCTGTTGTGTAAAAAGTTTTTTCTCTTCCTGAGATAGCCCCATCCATTCTTCTTTTTTTACCTCACGGATAAAAAGACTTTGGTTTACTTTGG
>JAPLCZ010000265.1 GCA_026391915.1 Bacteroidota bacterium
CAAAATAATTATTAATTGTTCATTTTTAATTATTCATTATTTCCCTCCTAATTTGCCCCAAAAAAACCACAATGAGTTTATCAACTTTAGATTGGGTGCTGATTGCACTCTTCCTGCTACTTAGTATTGGCATTGCCATAAAATACGCCTCCCGCGCCGGAGAAAGTTTAGGGGAATTCTTTTTAAGTGGCAGGCAATTGCCTTGGTATATTGCGGGCTTTTCTATGGTGGCAACCACCTTTGCCGCTGACACACCTTTGGCAGTTACAGAGATTGTAAATACCCAAGGGATTTCAGGCAATTGGTTTTGGTGGAATATGCTAATTGGCGGTATGCTCACCACTTTCTTTTTCGCAAAAATGTGGCGCAGGGCAAACATCATGACTGATGTGGAGTTTGTAGAAATACGCTATTCTGGCAAGCCTGCTGCAGTTTTGCGTGGATTTAAAGCAGTTTATCTTGGGCTGTTTATGAACTCAGTAATTATAGGTTGGGTGAATGTTGCATTGGTTGCCATCCTAAGAGTGTTCTTTGATATCCCAGAAGAAACAGTGCTTTGGTATGTGGCGGGTATCATGTTAATTACTGCTTTATACTCTTCGCTTAGTGGTTTGTGGGGCGTTGCAATTACAGACTTTATCCAGTTTGTAATTGCCATGACGGGTTGCATTGTTCTCTCTATAGTTGTGCTGCAACAACCAGAAGTGGGTGGTATTGCAGGCCTAAAAGAAAAACTACCTGAGGGCACTTTAAACTTCCTCCCAACTATTGGTGAGGGTGCTACTTCTGTTACTACTGGATTAACTATTTCTGTGGCTACTTTTATGGCTTTTATTGGGGTGCAATGGTGGGCATCTTGGTACCCAGGGGCAGAGCCCGGTGGCGGCGGTTATGTTGCCCAACGCATGATGAGTGCTAAGGACGAAAAAAGTTCTTTGTGGGCTACCCTATTTTTTCAAGTAGCTCATTATTGTTTGCGTCCATGGCCTTGGATTTTAGTAGGATTATGCACCATAGTATTATACAGCCCGCAGTATCATGATTGCGGCGTGGACTAAGAAATTATGGCTAAAATTATTACCCTTAAAAATGACAAACAACACCCCGTAGCCAAAGCTGATTTGGTAAAATATATTCCTGAATATAATAATCTAAGAGCCTCTAATCCGGATTTTAAAAAGACAGTTGATTATATGTATGAAACCCGTTTGGGCTACGTTTACGCCATGCGAGATTTTCTTCCATCAGGCCTAAAAGGACTTTTACTAGTTGCCTTTTTAGCTGCATATATGAGTACCATCAGTACCCAATTAAATTGGGGTGCATCCTATTTTGTGAATGATTTATACAAACGTTTTTTGCGCAAAGAACAAACCTTCTCTGATACTAAAACTGCCGACAAACATTATGTAACTGCAGCAAGAATTTTCACTTTGGTAGCCATGGCTATTTCCCTATTTGCGACTACACAAATAAGTAGCATAAGGGGCGTATGGGGTTTTGTAGTTGAGTGCGGCGCTGGCCTTGGTTTAGTTTTAATATTAAGATGGTATTGGTGGCGCATAAATGCATGGAGTGAAATTGCAGCTACAGCAACTCCTTTTATTGGTTACTCCATCTCCAAATTCTATTTTGGTTGGAGTTTCCCTGATAACCCAGAGGCTTTATTTTTTACTGTAGGTATTACTACCGTTGTTTGGATTGCGGTTACTTTTATTACAAAGCCAGAACCTATAAATGTACTCGGCAGTTTCTATGAAAGGGTGCAGCCAGGTGGCGCTTGGAAACCCGTGAGGCAACACTTAAACACTACAGCTCCCTCAGAAAATTTATGGGCACTTTTGTTTAGTTGGGTGGGCGCAATTCTCTTTACCTATTCCCTCCTTTTTGGTATTGGTAAAATTATTTTTGGCGAATGGATTTTAGCTGCTGAATTAGCTACCACCGCCCTTGCAGGCTTTTTACTTATGAGGTTTGGAATGAGGAAAACGGAGGCAAAATAAAAATCTAATTTAAGATTTGAAATTGCTATAAAATATAAAAGGGAATAAGTTTCCTTACTCCCTTTTATTGCCAAAATATCAAAACTACAACTGCCTTGTTGAAATGTGTTAAATACCTAATTCAACACACCAAAGGTATGAGGATTTAACAGGCGAAATAAATGGAAAAAATCAAGATTCTTACCTCTCCAAAAATCGGGAGGTTTAATGTTAAAGGTTTCAAGTTTAAGGTTGGTGACCGCTGTGATTAACTTTAAACATTTAACATGAAACTTTAAACTAATTAGTGGTAAAATTGCATTAGCCTTTCCCAAATTATTATCCCTGCAAAAATGACTGATACCAACCCACTTGAATACTTAGGAGGCAGAGGCGCACAATTAAATACTGCAAACCCATACCAAAAACAAAGGCAGACTTTTGATAATATTGATTTCCTAGATGAGCCGTGGCTCTCCGAAACCAAGACGGAATATTTCTCAGAGCATCCTAAAAAAATAGTGAACAAAGTTGCAAGCCCTGATATAGGGCTTGCCTATTCCATGAATCCTTACCAAGGTTGCGAACATGGTTGCATCTATTGCTATGCCCGCAACACACATCAATACTGGGGTTATAGCGCAGGGCTTGACTTTGAACGCAAAATCATGATTAAAGAAAATGCGCCGGAGCTCCTTCGCAAAACACTGGATAACCCCAAATGGAAACCGGAAATGATTATGCTTGCAGGCAATACGGATTGCTATCAACCCATAGAAAGAAAAAAGAAAATCACACGCCGCCTATTAGAAGTTTTGCTTGAATATAAACATCCTGTGGGCATCATCACCAAAAATGCTTTGGTGCTACGAGATATTGATTTACTTACAGAATTAGCCGCATTAAATCTATTAGTAGTGAGTGTCTCTATCACTTCATTGGATGAAGATTTACGGCTAAAAATGGAACCCCGCACTACTACTTATATGCAAAGATTAAAGGTAGTGGAAGAACTATCAAAACGCCATATCCCCGTAAACGTAATGGTTGCCCCCGTCATCCCATCTATTAATGATTCTCACATACCCGATGTGCTAAAAGCTGTGGCAGAGAGGGGCGCAGTTTCAGCAGGATATACTATAGTAAGATTGAATGGTGCTATAGGAGAAATCTTTACCGATTGGGTGCAAAAAAACTTCCCTGATAGAGCAGAGAAAGTATTGGCACAAATAGCAGAATGCCACGGAGGTGCTTTGGCAGATAGCCGCTATGGCACCCGCATGAAAGGAGAAGGAAAATATGCTGAAGTAATTGCAAACCTATTCCGTATACACAAACGAAAATACTTTGAGGGCAGGGGCGTACCCCCAATAGATTATGCCGCCTTTAAAAGACCAGAGAGGGGGCAGTTAAGTTTATTTTGAGAGGAAGACGAATTTGAAAATTTTACGATTTTAAGATAAGATGATGTTGATTTCAATGAACTTGCTTTAAGCCCAAATGGAATTTTATACGCACAAGAGTATGGAAATAAAATTTACAAAGTAGATACATCAAATGGGAACTCCACTTTTTTTTGCAATATCCCTTTAAGCGTTGCGATGACATTTAGCCCTCATGGAAAAATTTATATTCAAGGGGGGACAGTAACAAAAAGTTTATATGAAATTGACACCTCAAGTGGTACTTATATTAATCTTGGACAAATGAAATATAAAGCTGACGGAGATTTGACCTTTTTTAATGATACACTTTATATGTCTGGTGGCAGTGGATATTTGATAAGAGTTGAATTTACTTCCCGTAAACCAAATTCAGTTAAAGAAATAGTGATAGGATATATGAAATCTGTAAATGCTGTTGGCATAGTAACAGCCAAATTGAATAATAGAAAAACTATTATTGTGACTGGTGATAGTAATAGCTTATACGAGGTTAACCGATTTAATTGTAAAACAAAATTTATTTGTAAAAGTATACTTGATACTAAACTCTACAATATTGTTGGTGCAGCATCTTCAGAAGAAACTACAACTTTTCCTTCATTAAAGATATTAAAAAAAAATGTATTATGTGATACAATTTTTAGGCTCAATGCTGATGATGGATGGGAAACTTATTTATGGAATACTGGAGAGAAAGCACAATCTATTTTAATAGACAAATCTGGAAAATATTGGGTTGAGGCAATTTATGAAGGGTATAAAGTTTCTGATACAATCAATGTTTCTATTGAGAAAAAGCCTTACTCAATCAATGCAGGAAATGACACTTTTATTTGTCAATTTCAAACTGCAACTTTGACTGCAAGAGGAGGCAACATAACAAA
>JAPLCZ010000187.1 GCA_026391915.1 Bacteroidota bacterium
AATTGATTTGCTGATTGCGGCAAATTTGTAGAAAGGGGATTTACTTTTTCTATCTGAACAAAATAAGTTTTCTCTGCGCTGTGCCTTTGGCAGTTTTTACACTTAGCAGGTAAACCCCAATGGGCAACTGCTCTGTATTAATTACAGTCTTAGTTTGGTTGATATTTTCAATGTTCATCACCGTTTTCCCTTCAATACTTTTAAGAGTGATGGAGGTAATATTATCCTCAGAAGAATTGATATAAGTTTTGCCGGAAGATGGGTTGGGGTAGATTTCTATAAGTGAAAATAAATTACCATTAGTTTCAATGCCTAAATTTTTATAATCCCCCAAAACATAAACAGGGACATGGTTTCCTTTGTTATCCATTTGGTTGTTGTTGCCAATTTGTATTTTTACTGTAACAGAATCCTTAACTGCTTTTTTAACAGGAAGTTTTAACGCAATCAAGGTGAAATCTCCTGTTAGATTTCCCTTTACATTATTTCCACATAATACGTCTATTCTGTTATAACCTTTTATTATTCTTGAACTAAATAATTTATCTCCATCGTCTATGAAATATGAGGAATCATAATCTACTTTTATTCGTGAAGTATCAATCACAGAATCAGGAATTATGATGGTAAAAGAGATACCCATAAATTCTATAATAGGATTTTTATAAGTACCTATTCTGAATTTAGCGTAAACTGTATCGCCACCTTTATAGAACTTTTTATCCAGCTTATAATAAAGAGGTGGGTCAGTAATTTTATCACTATTAATTTTAAAAGGGCGAGGAATGGAATCATAATTATAATAAACGGCATCATCATCTTCTGGGTAGTCAGGCTCTACCTCATGGAGGTATACTTTCCCATTACCATCACAATCTGCGTGCTTCATATTTCTCCCATTAGGTAAAGTATCCAGCCAGGGTATGCAGGAATACCTTCCAGGTTTTCTATTTGTTGTTATTCTGTTAAAACTTTCTGTATGTCTGGCAAAGTCAATATAAAGTTTGTCTTCCATATCAATATATCCATCTCCATTAACATCGCCAGGATTCACGCAGTCATCATCAATAAATACGGAAGAATAGAAAGTATCCTTAAACCCTTTTTGAGATGTTATTATTAAGCCCACATTATAATAACCTCCTTTATTAAAAAAATGAGAAGGGCTTTGAGAAGTTGAAGTAGTACTATCTTTAAAATCCCATCATTCATAATATGGAAATCTGATTTGCTGATAAAGAGTGGACTATCTACAATGCTTGTAGTGTCATTTGTTTCATTAATCCATCTATAAATATTTAATCGATTATCATGATTCACGGTATTGCAGTCATATTTAGAGAGAGTACTAAAGCAAGAATTTCTAAGCTGCTTAAATGAAACTTCATAACACCCATAATGAGTACCTGGGTCATCATTAAGCATCCCCAGAATAATGTTATTAGCCCCATGGATATATGGCTCATAAGTCCCTCCTTGGTAAGTACTTGATTCAGTAACACTACCTAATATAGTATTGTGAAATATAATAACTTCTGCTTCCATTGCAATCAAATTTTTATTTAAAACATTATTGATAAAAACAGTTGAATCCAAACCATATAGATTTATATTTCCGGAAAAATGGTTTCGCAAAAGAATAGATTTTCCGTTAGCATTTAAGTGATAACCCTCAATCCTTATTTCATGAACAATATTGTCAGAAATATTGTTATTAATTCTATAGGAATAGATGTCATACTTACTAAGATTATTGAAGTTGCAATAGCTAATATTTAATTTGGGTGAAACCTTGAAATTATCTATTCCACTATAATTAGGGCTAATAAATTCTGCATGTACTCCTTCAATTCCATTAGCAATCATGCAATGAGAAACAGAGAGATAGGCATTATTAACATATTCAAAATTTGCAAAAACCATTACTCTTGAGGTAGCAGTGACTCCAGTAATCAAACAGTTCTCAAAAAAAATACTATCAGAATTGGTAATAAAAACTGAGTAGTATTTTGAACCGCTATGAAATCCAATGCTCTTAAAGTAAATATTATTGGTATTGTATAGCAGGAGGGCAGGCCCATCTTTGCTTGTAATAGTAACCTTACCACTATCCCCTGAGATTGAGGTAAAAATAATATGGTATTTAAAATGAGGGAATTTTAACCTTGCTGAATCAAGCTCAATACTATCCGTATAAATTCCATCTGCCAATTTAAAAGTTGTGTGGTTACTTATACCAGATTTATTAAGGCTATCCAAAGCTGCCTTTATACTTTTATAGTTGGTGGCTGTGGCAGGTTTACTACTATCAATTGTATATACCCCGCTGAGTTGTGCAGTGGCATTAAAGCCAATTAATAGAAACAAAAAACATGAGAGACTTTTCATTATATTTCTGAGGTTAGGAACACTTAGAAAGCAGACTTCTAAAATTTTCAGGAAGCCCTTAAGATTAAGCAAAGCTAATAAAAAAAATTACTGCTGCATACTTGCCCTGCCACACCAACTTTAAACTTCAAACCTTAAACATGAAACTTCCTCCTCCCTTCCCTAATTTTGCCCCTAAATAAATATACTTAATGGCTTTACAATGTGGGATTGTGGGTTTGCCAAATGTGGGCAAATCAACTTTGTTTAATTCTTTATCAAGTGCTAAGGCGCAGGCGGCAAATTTCCCGTTCTGCACTATTGAGCCAAATATAGGGGTAATTACGGTGCCTGACCCCCGCCTAAATGAGTTGGTAAAATTGGTGAATCCGCAGAATACTGTACCCAATACTATAGAGATTGTTGACATAGCGGGTTTGGTAAAAGGTGCCAGCAAAGGGGAAGGGCTGGGCAATCAGTTTCTTGGGAATATCCGCGATACGGATGCTATCATCCACGTTATCCGTTGCTTTGATGATGATAATGTAATACATGTAGATGGCAACGTGAACCCTGTGCGGGATAAGGAAATTATTGATATTGAGTTGCAGCTGAAAGACCTTGAAAGCGTGGATAAGCAAATAAAAAAGTTGGAGAAAACCGCAAAGACGGATAAGCAAATCCAGAAGGTGTATGACCTATTGGTGGGGGTAAAGCACCACCTTGAGCAGGGGAAATCTGTGCGCAGCTACCCGCTTGATGCGGCAGATAGGGAGAGCTTGCGGGAGTTGCACCTCATCACCATAAAACCTGTTTTGTATTTGGCAAATGTGGATGAGGCATCAGTGCTTACTGGCAATGCGCATGTGGAGAAATTGAAGGAATCCATTAAAGGAGAGGATGCGGAATTGCTGCTACTCTCAGCAAAAATAGAATCTGAAATTGCAGAGATTACGGATTTGGAAGAACGCAAATCATACCTTGAAATGTATGGGCTTACAGAGAGTGGTGTGGCAAGGCTCATCCGTTCTGCGTACTCACTTTTAAAGCTGATTACTTACTTCACAGCAGGGGTAAAAGAGGTGAGGGCATGGTCAATTGCAGTGGGCACCAAAGCGCCACAAGCTGCGGGAGTCATCCACTCAGATTTTGAAAAAGGTTTCATCCGTGCAGAGGTAATTGCCTATAATGATTTCATCACTCTGGGCTCAGAGGCAGCGTGCAAAGAAGTAGGGAAAATGCGTGTGGAAGGCAAAGAATATACTGTGAGTGATGGAGACATGATGCATTTTAGGTTTAATGTTTAAGTTAGCCTCATCCGTCCTTCGGACACCTTCTCCAAAGGAGAAGGGAAAAGCTCCTAACTTACTGTTGTTCCATGTTGTCCCTCTCCTTTGGAGAGGGGTTGGGGTGAGGCTTAACTTCGAACTTCAAATTCTGAATTTCAAACTACTATTATGGAACTCAACGAAGCCCAAAAGCAGGTAGATGAATGGATAAAAACCATTGGGGTAAAGTACTTTAATGAGCTTACCAATACCGCCATACTGATGGAAGAGGTAGGAGAATTGGCGCGTATTATGGCACGCAAATACGGTGAGCAATCCTTTAAAGAATCAGATAAAAACCATGACCTTGCCGATGAAATGGCAGATGTGCTTTGGGTACTGATATGCCTCGCCAACCAAACAGGGGTAAACCTAGAAGAAGCCTTTACCAAGAACATTGAAAAGAAAACCAAGAGGGATGGGGATAGGCATAAGAATAATTTGAAATTATAAATTAAGAATTTTAGATTGAAAAAGATAATCTTCATACTAATAATTCTTTCTGCGGTTTCATGCAATCCAATAATTATGAGGATGGCTGGGATGAGGAACCCAAGAGTAGAAACTAAGGATGATATTCTTAAATTCATTAAAGAGAATTCTGATTTGGCTGAGAATATTTATATTAGGAAGGACAACTACATTCATAAAACTTTACCGAAGGATGATATGTTTTCTCACCCTATTGGGCTTGACTTATATGATGCTAATGGTTATTATTTAAGCAGCGGTAATACCTCAGGATGTACTGGAATTATCCTTAGAACAACAGATAGTTTTATGAGAAATTACTTTACTGAAAGACCATCATTACAAAGCTCCCCAAGAGCAGATTTATATAAAATAATTGATACAAGTTTTAATGCAATATCGTCTATAAATCTAGACAAGAGTAAGCCAACAATTGCCTTCTTTTTTTGTAAATACTATTACAAATACGCGAAACAAAATTTTCTTCTATTCAACAAGTTCAAAACTGATTTTAAAGACAAGGCCAACTTCATTATTCTTAACACAGATGAGAATGAAACCTTTTATGAGAAGAAATTGGTGGGTAGAAATATTAAAGTGGAAATGGTACTTGAGAAATAAGTTTAACTAGCTTGTTTCCCCCCATTCTCAAATTCTCAAATTGCCACATTTTCAAATTCCGTTTTACTCCTGATACGAACCCCCAACCTCTGCCATTGTTTTGTTTTTGATGGAGTCCATCACCACATAGGTTGCTATTGCAGAGAGGATGCAAAACGCCAAAGTGATATACCAATAGGGGTAGGCAAAGTAATGCAGCATACAGATAAAAACAGGAACAAGGAAGGTAAAAATCCCGCGTATAAAGTTACTTGTTTTTGAACTCATATTTTGTTGTTGAGAGAAAGGGAAAGTCCGCAGGCTGAGGTAGCCAACAACCCCAAAAATTAGCAATTGATTAAAGAGCCCAAGCAACAAATTAATTACTACCCCGCCACCAATTAAGGCAAAAGCGATTACGGAAGTTAGTATCGCAATAGGCAGATAAAATTTAGCAATAATAGATTTAATAGAACCCAATAAAACATTACCTGGCGTTTTTATAGGCGTTATAAAATACACCCAAGCTGCTTTGTATTTATCAGAATATGCCAACTGCCCAAGGGCAATAAACATAATAAAACTACTGAAATACATCACTCCTAAAATAATGATTCTGCCAGCCCCTGTTTGGGATTGTATATCTTCCAGCGAAAGATGTTTGCCCCGCATAAACACCAGCACCACATACACAAGGATATACCCCAAAGAAGGATAGACTTTCATCTTGAAATCTCGGCTACGGGTTGTCATTTTCCAGGTGAGGATAAAGCCCATTCTCTCTGCACTGCCACGGGTAAAAATCTTTGCAAGCCTCTCTGAAATTGTTGTTTTATTTGTTCCGTTTCGTGAGACACGAACCGGGGCAGTTTCACCACCCTCACTGCCACCAATCATGGAGAGCTTTTGAGTGAAGGAGGGTGCAAAGTATTTTATCACCACCCATATGCTGAGGAGGGGGACGGCAATACTTAATAAGCATCCCAAAATCACTTTTATTTCTAATGGAAATGAGTAAAAAAACTGCCACCCATTGGCAAACCAATAGGACGGGGCAAGCCATGAAAACCAATAATTATTGACATCCAACTGCTGAAAAACGGCTTTATCAATCATCCTTGGCACCACTTGGTAGCCGGCATAAAAGCATATTGTAAAGAGAATCTGGAAATAAGAAATGATGTTTTTAAACTTCTCTGGCGTGGTTACTTTGAGTATAAGGATATACAAAGCGTTGATTAAAAAGATACTGAAAAGCGTTGCCAAAATTATCATCACAAAAAGAACAATAACACCCCACGCGCCATGGCGGTAACCCATCATAATTAATCCGCCTAAGGACATGGGAATAACCAGTTTGCAAACGTGGATAAGGATATGCAAAAGCCGCGAAAGCACAAAGGTTTTATCATTAACAGGCTTGGGGAGGATGATATAATTATCCCTGATATCAATGAGAACTGAGGTAAAATCTGTGATAAGAATGGACGCCAAAAAGAAGATAAAAAACGAAAAATAAATGGTAAGTCTGGTCACATCATTCTCACCTAGCAGGAAACTAAACACAAACATGCCGCCCATCAGTGCGGAGAGAAACATAGTGCCCAACGTAGCCCAGGAGATGGTTTTTGCCTTCCCTCCCCTATTCTTGCGGGCTTGTTGGAAAGCATTAGGGCGGCGGTCATCCATCGTAAGTTTTATACTGAGGATGGACTTCAACTGCGCCACATCAGCCCCCATGCTTTTATAAATGGGGGAAGGCAGCATTGCCATTTTCACAAAGAATTTATTTATGATATTCATAGGTTAAATTTTCGCCACAGATTCACAGATTATTTTTATTTATTTTCAATACTTCATTTTTCAAAATCTGTATAGAGCTCTATTTTATTACTATTAATTAATTTTTTAATCTGTGAATCTGTGGCGATTTTTTATATTTTATTTTTCAATAATTTCAACTTATTAATCAAATGCACTCATCATTTTATCTGCTGCGCCTGCCTGAGATTCGCTGGCAGTCATGTGTGCAAAAATCTTCTCAAGGCTCTGGTTTCCTTGCTGTTGTTTGAGTTCTTCAAAGCTGCCATCGGCTATTACCACGCCGGCATTAATGAGGATAATTCTATCACTCACCTTTTCCACCACATCCATCATATGGCTGCAATAGAAGATTGTTTTGCCATCCAACGCCAATTTACTGATGAGTTCCTTCACAATGATTACGCTATTAGCATCCAACCCGCTGAGGGGTTCATCCAAAATTATGATGTCAGGATTATGCAAAAGCCCAGAGGTGATGAGCACCTTTTGCTTCATCCCTTTGCTGAAGGTATCCATGCGTTGGTTGATGTTTGCTTCCAAGCCAAAAGCAGAGAGCATTTTGGTCATCCTATCCACCACAATTTCTTTGGGGAGGTTGTATAAATCACCCATAAAACCCAAAAACTCGGCGGGGGTAAGCACATCATAAAGTTCCGCTAACTCAGGCACATAGCCAATCTTTGCTTTGGCTGCCACGGGGTCCTCACGCAGGTTTTTACCGTTGATGTACACATCCCCTTCGTAATCACTTAGCAGCCCGCAAAGTATTTTTACGGTAGTGCTTTTACCCGCGCCGTTGGGGCCAATGTAGCCTATCACCTGCCCTGCATTTATACTTAGGTTGATGCCGCAAAGCACCTGCTTATCACCATAGCTTTTGGTGATATTTTTTAACTCAATTATTGGGTTCATGGATGAGTTCAAAGTTTAAAGTTCAAAGTTGCAGAAATCTTGGTATTATCTGCAACATTATTTTTACATCCCCTTAGCCTCATTGAATGGGGGAATAAGGCATCTCAACATGAAACATTCAACCTTAAACTTGAAACACCTCTTTCAAATTCCCCCTACTCCACCATTATTTTCTCCACTTTGGCAAAGCCTTTTTCATCCATCAACCTTAAAAAATAAATGCCTTTGGGGAGAGATTGGGTGGCTATTACCATAAAACTGCCGCCGCTGCTTATTTGTTTCATCACCATAACACCTTGAACTGTATAAATTTCTGCACTAAGTTTAAGTGCATTATACATTATTTTTAACTCCATACCTTGCGGTGTGGGGTTAGGGAAAACTCTATATTGGAATTGATTTACAGCAGCATTTACGGCGGTGATAATGTGCGATTCATAAGCACCTATGTCAACAGCGGTATCAAGATAGAGGGAATCACCCCAAAAATCTCGGTTTCCGGTTTTGATGCCATACATAACGCGGAGGTCAAAGCCAGCATTAATGGCGGGTGATGTAGGCGCTAATTTATAGTTAGTTAGCTTAGTTAATGTATCTGGATACATGGTTTTGCCGCCTCCTGCATTCAGCAGTTTTGGGTCTGCCACTAAGCCCGTGGGTAGGGTATCAAACATTTCATTGCGGGTTGCTGTTTGCCAATCAGTTAAGGTATGGTAATCCTTACCTTGATATTTGATTTTAAATGAATCACCTGATGACCAATAAAGGTTCTGATTCAGCTTGGCTTGGTATCTTTTGGGCACATTTACCAATGGCACGTCGTCCTTTGTTTGGAAGATATTATTATAAACCACTGTGCCGTTGATGCCTGTATCAATATCAAACATACTAAATGCACCGATGAATTTATTGGTATCTGCCTTAGAAATATAGACCGTATTATTATAAATCATCGCCCCTTTCATAGTGGTTTTATAGCCTTTAAAGAGGGTGATACCGCCGCCATTGCGCCTACCATCATTCTCTGAAATGTTGTACCTCACGGTATTATTTGCCCAAGGGCGGGCATCATCATATTGCCCCAAAAGGTATCCTGCGCCAGCATTATCGTGTGAGTAATTGTATTGAAGGAAGGAATTTGTTACCCCTCCATCCAAATCAAAACCCAACCCATCGCAGCCGGTGCCGCATTTATTGGCGTAGCTCTCACAAAATTGTATAGTGATGCTATTACTTTCATACGCCCAAATGCCCCCCGGACCGCCACAGGCGGTGTTTTTTGTGCCGTTATTATAGGCGGTGCATCCCTCAATTAAGCCGCTATCTACATCGCCCAATAATATCCCATTGCCTCTATGAGTCTTTGCAGCATAGCCTGTAACATCATGCACTACCGTATTGATTACCCTAATATTACGGTGTGCCCAGCCTGTGTTTTTGGGGTTATAAAAGGCATAACTCACTATTCCGTTTTCCCTTACATCATGTATTAAAACATTTTTTATGAGGAGGTTTTGGTAGCCTGTGTTATAATTCCAACTGCCTAAATCCATCCCCGTCATGCCAAAATCAGAGATTTCCAAATCAATAAAACTTATATTTTTGAGCTTTCTATTGCCCCCAACATCTGCATAAGCCATCAATAATTGCCCTGCCATTGCCGTAAGAGGTGATGGTGAAGATGGAATCAGGGTTATTGGCATCAAGGCTATCCAGATAAATATCACCCTTAAAACTTTTACCACCCTCAAAATAAAGGGTATCCCCAGGCTTAAAATTTATGCTGTTAACCTTGGTGATGCTTTGCCATGCTTTGGCAATAGAGGTGCCTGCAAAGTTGTCATTTCCAAAAGCGGCAACATAGTATTTTTTGGCTTGGATGGGGTGTAATGCAATAAGATATAATAGAAAAAAACTTAGGTATTTCATTCAAGATTTTTATTTAAGCACCAAAGGTAGTAGTAGAAAATAATCCATCTTTAAAATAAATTTTTCAACTCTTGCAATTTTCCTTTTGCCGTTGCGTTATATCAAGAAACAAAAAATGTTGGAGTGGTTTTGATAAGCAGAGGTGCGGATTTTTTCATGATGTTTTTTTAGGATTTTGAGCAAACACCTCTGCGCAGAATGCCGGACTTTAGGGTTCGGCATTTTTGTTTTAGATACTCTTGCCTTCTATTCTCTTAATTTGTCTTTATAGAAATTTAAATATTTATCTTTGCCTAATGAATTTCACTGCTAACTGCTAACTATGCACAATGCCTCAAGTCAAGTATGCATTGCTGGGAATGAATATAAAGAGTTTGATTTCAGAGCTTTTATTAATTTGAATTTTAAAAATTAAATAAAAAGATGGATAGAATAATTAAACAGCAAAGAGTTTTTAAATTAGCTACTGCAAAATGTTTTGTGCTTTTTATTTTTTTGATTTCCACTTTCCAATCCTACGCACAGAAGCAAGGCAACATATGGTATTTTGGCTGGAATGCCGGTGTTGATTTTAACAGTGGCAAGCCAGTTACTTTAACCAATGGAGCACTCTTTACAAAAGAGGGTTGCGCTACCATTTCTGATACTAATGGTAAGCTGCTTTTTTATACGGATGGAGTAATA
>JAPLCZ010000262.1 GCA_026391915.1 Bacteroidota bacterium
AACATTTCTCATGTGCAGCAAGCTGAATTGGCTTGCCAAGGTGGAGTAAAATGGTTGCAGTTCCGCACAAAGAAATTGGCGTTGGAAGAATGGACAAAAACTGCAAAAGCTATAAGAGAAATCACCAATAAGTTCGGCTGCAAACTTATAGTAAATGATAGTCCAAATATTGCAAAATCCAGCAAAGCAGATGGTGTTCACCTTGGCAAAAAAGATATGCCTATTGAAGAAGCAAGAAGTATTTTAGGTGCGGATTTTATCATTGGTGCTACAGCAAATAACCTTGAAGATATTTTAAAACTCTCCACCTCATCAGCAGATTATATTGGCTTAGGCCCGTTCCGTTTCACCCAAACAAAGGAAAACCTCAGCCCTGTTTTAGGTGAAGAAGAAATAAAAGAAATCTTAGCTTTAAAAATCTCTAAACCCATCATTATGATTGGTGGAATTACTCTCTCAGATTTACCTCAGTTAAAAAAACTTGGGGCGCATGGAGTAGCAATTTCATCTGCTATAAATTTAAGTGCGGATATATCAGCAGAAGCACGGAATTTTGTAGTTACAATTAATGATTTGTGGGAAGCATGAAAAAGCTGATAATAGCAGGAAGAGAATTCAATTCAAGATTATTTTTAGGCACTGGGAAATTTGGGTCACACACGCAAATGCAGAGTGCAATTATTGCCTCAGCCACTGAGATGGTTACAGTTGCATTAAAGCGGGTAAACCCAGACAAAGAAGATGAGGATATCCTCCATTTTATCCCTAAAGAAAATATGGTTTTATTGCCCAATACTTCTGGCGTGAGAACCGCCAAAGAAGCCATACTTGCAGCCGAACTTGCCCGCGAAGCTTTAGAAACCAACTGGCTGAAATTAGAAATTCACCCTGACCCAAACTACCTCCTCCCCGACCCTATTGAAACCTTAAAAGCTGCTGAGGAATTAGTTAAAAAAGGTTTTATTGTTTTGCCCTATATAAATGCTGACCCTGTGCTTTGCAAACGGCTAGAAGATGTTGGTGTGGCAGCCGTGATGCCATTGGGTTCCCCTATTGGCAGCAATAATGGTTTGCAGACAAAAGCCATGTTGGAAATCATTATTTCGCAAAGCCAAATACCCGTGGTGGTTGATGCCGGAATTGGTGTACCCTCTCATGCGGCGGAGGCAATGGAAATGGGCGCTGATGCAGTATTGGTGAATACTGCAATAGCTATTGCCACCAATCCAATTATTATGGCTACCGCTTTTAAAATGGCAACCGAAGCCGGAAGAATGGCGTATGAATCAGGGATGGGAATTCGGAATTTTAAGGCAGTGGCATCAAGCCCGCTTACTGCTTTTTTGGATGAATAATTAAAGTTGAAATCATGAATATTAAAACAAAAATAGTGGGAGCCTTTGCAATAATTATTGCTGCAAGTCTCCTCTCCTTTTCTAACCTCAATCACAAAAAAAATGGTGCACTAACTCCTGTGGCTATTGTAGAACTTTTTAGTTCGGATGGTTGCAATAGTTGCCCACCTGCTGGGGATAACCTCAATGATATTATCCGTGATGCTGCTAACAATAAACGCAAAATTTATTGTCTGGATTTTCATGTGGATTATAAAAATAATGGCGGCTGGGTTGACCCCTTTAGCAGCAAAGCTTTTACAGAAAGGCAGAATGAATACACTACTAAATTTAATCTTGATAAAGCCTATACAAAGGCAAAACACTTTTGCACCACAATATTGTTCATGAATTTATCACCAGAGATATTGAGATTTCTACCAATGGAGTGATTACCATTCCGCTTACTAAAATAAGGAAATTTGCCAACTGCCAGGTGATTGCCTATGTACAGGCAAAACAGGGTATGGCTGTGATTGGTGCTACTGCGGCTAATATTGAGGAGTAGATTTTTGTAAGATGCCTCGTGCCTCAGCAAGACGAGTTCGGTGAAGTCATCCTGAACGGAGTGAAGGAACTCAATTTTATTTATAGAATAGCTTTTTCAAATTCTTAGTTTGCCTTTATCACAGCTAATTTTGCTGCTTAATTTTATATCAAATAATGACAACTGAAAATACCTCAACAGAAAAAGTTGAACTCTTAATAATCGGTGCTGGTCCTGCCGGATATACCGCTGCCATCTATGCCGCAAGGGCAGATTTAAAACCCGTAATGTACACTGGCATTCAGCCTGGCGGGCAGTTAATGATTACAACAGATGTAGAGAATTATCCCGGCTACCCTGACGGAATTATGGGTCCTGAGATGATGGAACATTTCCGTAAGCAAGCAGAGAGATTTGGTACTGATATCCGCTTTGGTGTGGCAACCAGCGTTGATTTTAGTAGACATCCACACAAAGTAATTATTGATGAAGAGCATACCATTTTGGCTGATGCAGTAATAATTTCTACAGGGGCTTCTGCCAAATGGTTGGGGATAGAAAGCGAACAAAAACTTAACGGACATGGGGTATCAGCCTGTGCTGTTTGTGATGGCTTCTTTTTCCGTGGACAAGATGTGGCAATTGTGGGTGCAGGAGATACCGCCGCCGAAGAGGCAACCTACCTTGCTAAGCTTTGCAAAAAGGTTTATATGATAGTGAGGCGTGGCGAAATGCGGGCTTCTAAAGCCATGCAACATCGCGTACTCAACACCCCAAATATTGAAGTACTTTGGAACTCAGAAACTCTTGAGGTTTTAGGCGACCAAACAGTAACAGGGGCTAAAGTAAAAAATATAGAAACAGGTGAAGTTAGAGAACTTGCTATTGAAGGTTTTTTTGTAGCTATTGGTCACCAACCCAATACTGATATTTTTAAAGGTCAGCTTGATATGGATGAACAAGGATATTTAATCACCGTACCCGGCACTACCAAAACCAATATCTCAGGTGTATTTGCCTCTGGTGATGTGCAAGACAAAAACTATAGACAGGCCGTTACCGCTGCAGGTTCCGGGTGCATGGCTGCATTAGACGCAGAGAGATTTTTGGGGGCAATGATGCATAAAGTTTAGCAAATAAATTGTTTTTGGTTTAGTTATTTACCGCCTTTTGTTTCACCCAATCTGCAAACCTGAAAATCATAGAATCTTCGTTTTCATTCTCCATCTTTTTCATAGTTTCATTTGCAAATTCTTTAATCGGGGTTGATTTTCCCATCCTTTCTGAGAGGGCAGAAAGAAGTTGAAGGAATCTTTTTTCCCAAGTAATTTTATCCCCCTCCAGTATCTCTTTAAAATCACGATTTATCTGACGGATTCTATACTCAACGGTATCCTTTTCTCCCTGTTCACTTCGCATCATCAACTCACCAAGGTTAATCCTCAGTTTCAGGATGTCATCCATATTTTTATAGCCATCATAGTTGTAAAATTTAGTAAGATATTTCAAAGAGTTTTTATAGTCCTTTTGGTTATGATATAGCACCGCAAGATTCACAAAAACCAACAGCCCTTTTATACTTAGACGGTTTACTTTTTCTTTGCTGGTAAGGTCAAGCAATATATCAATTGCTTTGGCCGGATTGATGGCTGAAAAGTTAAGCACCTGAGTATTGAGGTAAAAGAACTCATATCTATCCTGCAGCATTTTATCATAGCGTTCCATCTCGTTTTTCAGGAGTTCAGCGTACTTCAAACTTTCCTGATATTGGCGCATTCCAAAATAAGAATTGGAAATCCACGCCAACATCTCCAACTTATAGTCATGCGTAGTTTTGTTGAAAAGTTTCTTATGGTCAAAAGACTCATAAGTTCTCAGTAAATAATCATTCAGCGCCGCAAAATCATTGCTCTGTAGCATCTTCCTGCTAAGCATAACATAGATACTAAACTGTAGCTTTGGGCTATCCTTTAACTCCTCATCATTCAAGTAATCGTCCATTGTAATTTTCAGCATTTCCTCAATGTTAGTTACTGATAAATTTTGGGTGATTTTAACTTTATACTCTATTGCCTGTAACACATTTTCCAGCTCAATCATTTTAAAAAGTAAAGCTCTGTTATCAGTCCTTTTACGGATGTAGACCTCTGGATTTTCTGAAAAAATTTCCTGACTGATTTTGATGAGGCGGCTATAGATTATATCAAGCAATCCATAGTTCTCAATCTGCTTTGCTTTCTTCTCTGCCTTCTTAAAATAGTTAAGGGCAAGGTGGTAATTGTTGCGGTTGTAATAGTGATAACCAAGGCTAGTGATATAGAGGGCATAAATACTATCATTATGTTTATACTCTCTCAAAAAAAGACTTAGGTTTACGTCCTCTGCCAATCTGTTTTTAAGTTGATAGTAAGAGTTTTTATCAAGGCTTCCATATAGCTTTTCAAAGGCAGCCTTTTCATCAAAATCCCTCCCAAGTCGCCTAAGCATATCAAAGAGGTCAAGGTCTTTTCTATTGGCAAGCTCAAATGCCCTCCCAGCAAAAATTTTGTAGTTTTTAACATCTTTGCGGTCCATAGCAATGATGATTTCATGCAGTATATCCATCCCTTATCCGAATAAGAATTTTGCACAAAGTAAAAACTATTAATCCATATATGGATTTACCTTTACAAAAAAAATTAAAACCGAACTACAAAATTCTTATCCTTTGGTAAAGATTAAGAAAATAAATAAATCCTGTTATTGTTTTTGAAATCAGTTGCCACTACCTTTTTGGTGGCAACTTTTTCTTTAACTTTGCCTAGCAAATAAAACAACATTGCCATGAAGAAAATACTTTTTATTTTTCTACTCCTTAGTAGCTTTAAAGGATACACGCAAGCTGCTTTTCATATTGATACTATCTATGGAATAAAGGCCAAATATGAGATTGATGATGGAATTTTTGCCAGCGTAAAATTCGTAAATGTAGGTAATAAAAATTTTTATGGAAAAGTAAAGATGTGGTATAAAACAAATTTTAATGATACTGCAAAAGCAAATGACTCCGGCTTCTTTCCAATTTTTATGAAGCCAAAGGATACCGCATATCAGTATACATATATCAAACTTAATAAGAAATATTTTGTACCTGGTACAGCCAACATCATAATTATATGGCCAACTGGTGCTGGCGTTATGCCTGTTGACTCCTTTAAGAAATCAATTCTTATAACTGATAAAACCACCATCATCAACGAAGGCAATTTGCCCAAAAACATAAAATTTTATCCAAACCCCTTAGTAGATAAACTGCATTTTGAGAGTATAAATGAAGGGGCAACTGTTAAATCTGCCGAAGTATTTTCTATAAAAGGAGACAAGCAAAGTAATGTTATTTTTAAAGACAATTCCCTTGATTTCTCTGGCTTGCCTGCTGGCACTTACATTATTCAGTTTAAATTGAGTGATGGTAGTTTAGTGAAATTTACTGCAGTGAAAAAGGAATAATCTTACCAATAAAAATATTGAAACCCCTTGGTGCAAAGTACTTACTTTGCACCAAAGGGTTTATTTTTTGGTTTCCTTTTTATACAGAAAATACACCCCTACCCTATCTGGTTTTTGGGCAAAAATAAATTTTGCCACCCTGCTAATCTCTGAGAGCATCCTCCATATTTCGTTAAGATGATTAATATAGTCCAGCGATTTTCCAGAGTGATC
>JAPLCZ010000053.1 GCA_026391915.1 Bacteroidota bacterium
TTTCAACGGTAAGTAAATCTTAGCCCTTGGGCTAAACTCCTATCATGCATAAAAATATATTAAGGTAATAAAAAGCCGAAACACTAAAAAGTTTCGGCTTTTTTGTTTTTCCTTTGCCTAATAAAAAATAAGATTGATGGAAATACAAAACAAAACTGCAATTGTAACCGGTGTAAGCAAAGGAATTGGTAAAGAGTTGACGCTGCAACTATTGGATAAGGGTGCTAAGGTTTTTGGTTTAGGAGTTACCACCCCAAATTATACCCATACCAATTTTCATTTTATAAAAGCCAATATTAGAAAACAGCAAGAGGTTAATCAGGCTTTTGCGGAAATCATAAAACTTCATCAAGGCGATATTGATATAATGATTAATAATGCAGGACTAGGTTATTTTGGCAATTTTGAAGATATGGCGGAGGAGCAATTTCATGAATTATTTGAGGTAAATGTTTTTGGGATTTATTACCTGTGCAGGCAGGTTATCCCTAAAATGAAAGCTCAGACTAATGGACATATTATTAATATTTCTTCAATAGCTGGTTTGGAGGGAATGCCACAAGTAGCTGCCTATTGCGGGGCAAAACATGCTGTAAAAGGAATAACCGATTCTTTATTCAGGGAGCTAAGAGAATTTGGGATTAAGGTAACTGGGGTTTACCCAGGTTCAGTCCAAACTGATTTTTTTAGAAATTCTCCTGGGATAAAAGCCCATGATAAAATGCTACAACCATGGGATGTGGCAAAACAAATTATAAATGCCATTGAAACTCCGGATAATTTCAATACCAACAGTATTGAATTCCGCCCATTGAAAATAAAATAGATTTTTATTTGAAATAATTTCGGTTTAGTATTGCACCATATTAATAACTAAACACCCTCCTCTAACGACAGATTTCTACAATTAGTTTTTGCCCTAAACTTTGTTAACAGTTGCAACTGCTCAAAGCACCTTTAACATGAAATCTGCAGTAAAAAAATTTTTTAAGTATTTACTTGTGATTATTTTAATCTCAGGGTGTAACTCTCAAAATCCCAAAAGTGAGGTTGATAGAGTTGTGATAAGCAGCATAAGTGCTGATATTATTGAAGAAAGTGAAAAAGTTGCTAATGGGGTTTTGCCAAGAGACAAAATGTGTATTTATATTTCTAACTCATTACATGCAAAAACCCAGGCTGAAACACTTTTTATTGGCACAGCAAAAGCAGAATCAGTTAATCTTTCAAGCGACTCAATTGTAGATTTACGTGTTGTATCACTTTATAATTATGATACAGAACGCAGAGCTGGTAGTGATATAACCTCATGCTTTTACTTTAATGAGATTACAAAACCCCACACAGATACTGATGAAAAAACCCCATTAACACAATACTCGCAATTGTTATCAGTAAAAGCCAACCGAACTAAATATGAAAATTTGAAGATTCATCCGCTAACTTTACCAAAAGCAGATACTCAACAATTTAAAATCATTATGAGATTTAGTACGGGTAGGGAATTAATGGCTATAACAAAGAAGATTAAATTAAGGTAGAATTTTATCTCCAATCTTTACATTAGTGGCACAAATTTTCATACAGGGTTTATATCTTCAATAAATCTTTCGTATTAAATTTGAGCCTAAATATCACATCATGAAAAAACTAATTTTCTTTTGCCTCATCATTTCCTTTTCCTTTTCATCAACCAATAATGTTGGCGTTGTTTTTAACAGTGCAGGTTGGAGTGATGTTAGTAAAAAAGCTAAAGATAATGATAAACCCATTTTTGTATTTATCCGCACTTATACTTGTGTAACCTCTGCAAGAATGGATGGTGTTTTTAAACAACCAAATGTAGCGGCATTCTTTAATGAAAATTTTATTAGCACACAGCTAAACCCAGATAAGCCTTTGGATAATGTTCGTGTTGCACAATGGGGAGCTACAGGGGTTCCTACTTTTGTATTCTTAAGTTCAGATAAAAAACTTATTCATAAATTCTATGGCTATAAGGATGAAAAAGGAGTAATTAAGGAGGCTGAGAAAGCTTTAAAGTTAATGGGAATTAAAAATTACAAAATGGGTGATGCATCAAAATACAAAGCACCTGATGAAGATGAAGAGGATTCTGAGGATGATGAAAAAAAGGAATAATAAAACTATCCTTAATTTTCATTTCCTTACAGGCAGGTTTTTTCTTAATGGAAATTTCACCCTTCTTCAATCCCTTTAAAACTGCGTTTCTTAAAAGGTTTAATCTCAAAAACTAATAGATTGCCTAACTTCTTACACTTGTAATCGCCTTGGGGTTGTGTAAAAATCTGCCTTTGCGGATAGCTTAGTTTTGACTTATAAACAAACAAGAAAAAATTTAAGCTATGAGAAATCCAATTTTACTCTTCTTCGGTGTAGTACTAATGTTAAGTCTTCTATCCTTTGATACCACTAATAATGGTGTTAATTTTAATTCGGCCGGCTGGTCTAAAGTCAGCAAAACAGCACGTTACTCTAAAAAACCAATCTTTGTATTCATTGGTTCTGATAATTGTGTTACATCCCGCAGGATGACAGATGTTTTTAAGAACACATCAGTTGCCACATTCTTTAATGACAACTTTGTAAGCACCAAAATGAATCCTGAAAAGTTTTGGGATTATATGGTAACTACAAACTGGGGTGTAACAAAAATACCTACTTTGGTTATCATGACTCCTCAACATAAAATTGTAAAGATTGAACTAGGATATAAAAATCCTAAAAACCTAATCAGCTCTGCAGAAGAGGCTTTAAAGGAGATGGGAATTAATAATTATACCCCATCAGAATTGAATGATGAGTCCCCATCATCACACTGAATCGCCTAATAATTTTGCTACGGTAATTTCATTTTAATATAGTGTTTTTGAGTTAAAATTCTCGTTCTGACTTTGCCAGAACGGGAATTTTTATGTTAAATCAATCCTAAGTTTAAACTTAATTTGAGCTAATTTCGCGGCTTATTATTCATAGTTAAAAACCTAGATGGACAAAAATTCGATTACCGGCGCAATACTTATTGTGCTGATTATGCTTGGTGGCACTTATTACTTTAGTACCCAAAACCCTGACCCTAAAGATACCAAAGCAAAACAAGAAGTTACTTCTACCTCACCAAACCAAATCAGTAAAACAACACTTATAGATTCTGTTGGCAACAAAGTTCAGAAAACTGCTGATACCCTCCCTGCTTACTGGGCTCCTTATGGTAAAGGTGAAGAGAAATTTATTACTTTAGAGAATGAAAAAATCATTGTAAAAGTATCTACAAAAGGTGGTAGAATAGCATATACAGAAATCAAAGGATATAAGAACACAAACGGGAAACCTGTAGTGCTTACCCAACCCGGTTCCAGCAACTTTGATTACCATTTTCTTTATGGTGATGCGGAAATAAGTACAGGTGATTTATTCTTTACCCCATCAGAAACTCCTGCTGTTGTTAAGGGGAATAATAAGGCAAGTTTAAGCATGACCCTTAGCCTACCTGATGGCAAATCAATGGTGCAAACCTATACGCTAAAAGGCAATGATTATATGGTTGATTATAGCCTTGCCCTTAATAACATGAATGATGTTCTGCCCCGCAGGATAAACTACATTGATTTATACTGGAAAGCAAATCTTCTCAATCATGAAAAGGATTTAAAAATAACCCGTAGCCATGCAACTATTCATTATAAAAACCAAGATGAAACCCCTGATGAACTTAGTGAATCCAAAAATGACGAAGAGAAGTTTAAGACTAAAACACAATGGGTTTCTTTTAAAGAGCAGTTCTTTTGTCAAACACTTATTGCAAAAGGATTTTTTGATAAAGGAGAACTAAGTACAGTTGAAACAGAAGATAGCAGTATTGTTAAAACTTTATCAGCAAGATTATCTTTACAGTACAATCACAACCCAATTGAGAAGTATAATATGCAATTCTATTTTGGGCCATTGCATTATAAAACCCTTAGTAGTTATAACCTTGATTTGGAACGCCAAATACCATTGGGCTGGGGATTCTTCTTAATACAATGGGTGAATAGATTTGTGATTATTAATATCTTTAATTTCCTTAGTAGCTTTATTACCAACTATGGTTTAATCATATTTTTGATGACGGTAATTATCAAACTTGCTTTGATGCCACTTACCTATAAATCATACCTCTCTACTGCAAAAATGCGGATTTTAAAACCAGAGTTAGATGAGATGAAATCTAAGGTTGGGAGTGATGTGGCAAAGCAGCAACAAGAGCAAATGAAGATTTATAAAAAGGCAGGAGTTAGCCCCTTTGGTGGATGCTTACCATTGCTTTTGCAGTTTCCATTTTTGGTGGCAATGTTTCGGTTCTTCCCATCATCTATAGAACTACGACAACAACCCTTTTTATGGGCAACCGATTTATCAACCTATGATTCCATTTATAATTTTGGATTTGCAGTGCCTTGGTATGGTGACCACGTGAGTTTATTCACTTTATTGATGACCATCTCAACCATTGCTTATGCTTATTTTAATAGTAGCTTGACACCTCAGCAAAGCGAATTTAAATGGATGAGTTACCTAATGCCTATTATGTTTTTAGGATTGTTTAATAACTACTCAGCAGGCTTAAGTCTCTATTACTTTTTATTCAACATACTCACCTTTGCGCAGCAATACATCTTCAAAATAATGATTGATGATAAAAAGCTAATAGCACAAATTGAAGAGCACAAAAAGAAACCGACTTCGGGGAAGAAATCCAAATTCTCGCAACGGTTGGAGGACATGATGAAACAGCAGCAGCAGTTGCAGCAGCAACGCGGCAAGAAAAAATAATTGCTGTGGAATTCTCAGCACAAAAGTTAGATGAAGTTTTAGAATCTCCTGTTGTAATAGCAGTGAGGAAAGTGTCCGAAAAAACAGGCATCAAATCTTATATCGTTGGTGGCTATGTTAGGGATTTTCTCATCCAAAGAAATACAAAGGACATTGATATTTTAGTACTTGGTTCCGGGACTGATTTTGCTGAAGCTGTAGCTGATGAACTCCATGGCAAAAGCTATTTAAGTGTCTTCAAAAACTTTGGAACTGCCAATCTTAAATGGCATGATGAGGAGATAGAATTTGTAGGTGCAAGGAAAGAATCTTACCAACAAAATTCACGTAACCCAATTGTTACTGATGGTACTTTGGAGGACGACATCAGCCGCAGAGATTTTACTATTAATGCCCTTGCCATAAGCCTCAACAATTCTGATTTAGGCGAATTCGTGGATTTATATAATGGTATTGAAGACTTGGAAAATGGGATTCTAAGAACTCCCCTAAATCCTGATATTACTTTTTCTGATGACCCTCTCCGCATTATGAGGGCTATACGTTTTGCCAGCCAACTCAACTTTAAAATTGAAGATAAAACTTGGTCTGCCATCATAAAAAACAAAGACCGCCTTAGCATTATCACCCATGAAAGGATAACAGATGAGCTCAATAAAATCATCCTCTCCTCTACCCCATCGGTTGGGTTTTTATTATTGCATAAAGCAGGAATTTTAAAAGATATTTTCCCGGAATTTACAGCATTGGAAGGCGTGAAAGTAATTGGGAATATTGCTCATAAAGATAATTTTTATCATACCCTGCAAGTACTGGATGGTGTGGCTAAAAACTCTGATGATTTATGGCTAAGATGGGCTGCTATCCTACATGATATTGCAAAACCCCCAACACAAAGATTTACGGAAGAAAGTGGTTGGACTTTCCACGGGCATGAGGTAGTTGGTAGCCGCATGACGGCGCAAATTTTCAAGCGCATGAAACTACCCATGAATGAGAAAATGAAGTTTGTGCAAAAGATGGTTTTTCTGCACCTGCGCCCAATTGCACTTACGCAAGATGTTACCGATTCTGCCATTAGGCGGATAATAGTAGATGCCGGAGAAGATATAGATAAACTCCTCACCCTCTGCCGTGCTGATATCACTTCTAAAAATGAAGAAAAAGTAAAACGCTACCTACGCAGGTTTGATGAGGTGGAAGAAAAAATAAAACTGGTAACAGAAAAAGACAACCTACGCAATTGGAAAAACCCCATAACAGGGGAGATTATTATGGATACTTTTAACATCCCGCCATCAAGGTTAATTGGTGATATAAAAGATGCGGTAAAAGAAGCCATTATGGTTGGAGAAATTCAGAATGATTATGAGGAATCTTATCAATTTATGTTGAAATTTGCCGCAGAAAAAGGATTGAATAAAGCAGGAAAATAGGCATACAAAAAATATGAGTGTTTATAGATTTAATATTGAAATGGAAGATGACCCTGAGATTAAAAGGGTGATTGAAATTAAAGCAGAACAAACTTTTGAGGCATTGCATATTGCCATACTTGCCGCTGTAAAATATGAGGCCGGTGAACTTGCCTCTTTCTTTATTTGTGATGTGGATTGGAACCCCATGATGGAAATTCCATTGATTGATATGGGTGAAGAAGGTGACACCCCTTTAATGGATAAAACCAAACTCAAAGAATTTTTAGCAGAAAAAGGGCAACGCCTAAGCTACACCTATGACTTTGCCCGCATGTGGAATTTTAGATTGGAGTTAACAGAAGTAATAAAAACTGCTGATGCTAAAAAGAAATACCCTGTTTGTATATCATCAGTGGGTGATGCACCTAACCAATTTAGCAATGATAAATACTCTACTGATTTATCCCTAGAGGATGAAGAACTTATTGCCAGCATTGCCAAGAAAAACCATAACGAATTCATCCATCATGATGACGATTTAGATTTAGAAGAAGACTGGGATGCTGATAAAGAATTTGAGGAAGAAGAAGATTAATATTTTTTCTTTTGTAAATTTTCATAATTTGCACCCACAAACTCAAACCCAATGAAAAAATCCTTACTAATTTTCTCAGTGCTTTTTGTAGCGCTATGCTTAAATTTCTCTAACGTTTTTACTTATGCTACTGGCGCGCCAGATGGCATGACCGGCGCACCCGGTGATTCAAAATGTTCACAAACTAGTTGCCATACTGGCAATAGTGATAATACCGCAGGTGGCACTTTAACAGTGCAAATGAAAGACTCTGCTGGCAATGTAGTTACCCAATACAAGCCGGGTAAATTGCACATTATCACTGTTACTGTTGCTAAAAGCGGAACTGCCGCATGGGGTTTCGAAACCTCTGTAAGGAGTAAGACAACAGCAAATTTTTCAGGTTCTTTCCCAAGTACCAACACTACAGATGTTCAGTTTAGCAATAATCAATATGCCACGCATACCACATCAGGCTCAGCCAAAAAAACATGGCAGTTTAATTGGACCGCACCTTCTGCAGGCAGAGGAAATGTAACAGTTTACACTGCTGCAAATATGGCTGATGGTAACAACTCTAGCAGCAACGATTTTATCTATACCAATAAACTTACATTGGGAGAAAACACTACGGGCATCCAAGAAAACAACTCAGTTATTTTATCTTCTTCAGTTTTCCCAAATCCAGTAAAAGATAAATTAAATGTTAGTTTTACACTTGCTCAAAACACTTTGGTAGAAGCCAATCTTGTAACCCTTAATGGTGCAGTGGTTCAGCGTTTATATCTTAGCCAAAAAGAAAAAGGCACTCATGCTTTATCTTTTAATATGGATGAAATGCCCGCTGGAATTTATCTTTTGCAATTAACAGCTAACAGTAGCACTACTTACAAAAAAATCGTTAAGCAGTAATTCAATTTAGTCATGGGGTTGTTCAGTGATTTTGCACATCTGCTTTACCCCAATTTATGTATAAGCTGTGGGGCAAGTCTACTCTCCCAAGAGGAGTTGATTTGCCTCACCTGCATCCATGATAAACTTACTAAAACCAATTTCCATTTGGTAAAAGGGAACCCTGTAGAAAAGCTTTTGCATGGCAGATGCCGTGTAGAAAAGGCATCAGCATTTTATTATTTTGGGAAGGCAGGTGTGGTTCAAAATCTTTTACACCAAATCAAATACAAAGGTGTAAAAGAGGCTGCGGAAAAGGTTGGTAAACTCTACGGATATGCGCTAAAAGACACTAACGCTTTTAGTACTGCTGATTACATAATTCCTGTTCCCCTCCACAAAAAGAAGGAAAGAAAAAGAGGTTTTAATCAAAGTGAATATTTTGGAAATGGGCTTTCTGAAACATTGGAAATTCCAATGATGACAGAGAATCTTATCCGCACCAAAGAAACAGAAACACAAACAAAGAAAAGCAGATATAACCGCTACGAAAATGTTGCTG
>JAPLCZ010000028.1 GCA_026391915.1 Bacteroidota bacterium
GCAACGCAGGCAGCGCATTATTTAATCAGCCAAACTGATATTTTGGATGCAGGAACTACCGCTTATAACTACACACCTGCCTTAGATTATGTAGGCACAGATGCAGTACAAATTAAAATTGGAGGAGGAGAAATGGGGATGCATAAAGAGCATCACCCAAAAGATAGTATCCCTCACAAAGAGCCTTTAATTAAACTACCAAAGCTTTTTCATGCACACCACAGTTGCAATAAGGATAGTGTTTATGTTTACAATATCACTTTCAAAATTGCCAAAACTACTGAGATTGCACCATTAGCAAAATAGGTTTCTTTTCATAATCCAAAAAGAAAGCAGAGAGGTTCGCCTTTCTGCTTTCTTGTTTTGTATTAATTTGAAGTTTTAAATTTCCACCAGAAGGCAAAATCCTTTCGGGCTGCCAGAATTTGAAATCTACTCTATCTTAAAAATGGCTAAATTTTTTTGCCTAATTTCGCACTGAATTTTCAACCCATAGGCAGTTATTATTTTAATGAGAGCACATACTAAAGAAACACAAGAAGGGCTTACCCCTGAGCTTGCGCTTGCTATATTAAAAGAGGGAAATGCGCGGTTTGTAAACAACATTAAAACCCACCGCAATTTATTGCAGCAGGTTAACGAAACCTCGGCTGGGCAATTTCCGTTTGCGGCTATACTTAGTTGCATTGATTCCAGAACTTCTGCAGAACTTATTTTTGACCAAGGCTTAGGTGATATCCTCAGCATCCGCATTGCAGGAAATATTTTGAATGATGATATACTTGGCAGTATGGAATTGGCTTGTAAAATTGCCGGCTCCAAATTAATTGTGGTGCTTGGTCACACCAAATGTGGCGCAATAGAAGGTGCTTGCAATAATGTAACTCTTGGCAATCTTACATCATTGCTCAATAAAATAAAACCTGCCATAAATCAGGAGACTTTTACCCTTGTGGATAGAAACGGGAACAACCCCGCTTTTATGTATAATGTTACAGTGAACAATGTTTTGCTTACCGTAAAAAAAATCAAAGAGCAAAGTAGCATCCTTAGCGAAATGATGGAGAGTAAAGAAATAAAAATCATCGGTGGGCTTCATGATATTGATACAGGGCAGGTGGTGTTTTATGAGTAGGGGGGATTTGGGAGGTTAGGCATATTATTAATTCTCAACTTATATTTGTATAAATTTTCTTTATCATGATTACTACTTATAAATTAAAAACAAGTGAACTCTCATCTCAACTTATAGAGATGATAAGAAAGTCATTTCCTAATAAAGAGATAGAAATCACCATCATGGAACAAGATGCTACTGAATACCTCGCAAGCAATCTTGCCAACGAAAATCATATTAATGATGCTGTAGCAAGAATAGAAAATAAAGAAGGTTTAATTGAGATTGACCCAAAAACTTTCAAACCTTGAGGCGAATTCAATTTGACAAAGTTGCCTTCCATGACTATGAAGAATGGGAAAAAACAAACCCGAAAATAGCTCTAAGAATTAGAGCCTTAATTCAAGATATTATTGAGACCCCATTTCAAGGAATAGGTAAGCCGGAACCATTAAAACATAAATGGCAGGGGTACTGGTCTCGCAGAATTACCGATGAGCATCGTTTGGTTTATAAAGTTACTGATGATAGTATTTTTATAGCATCGTGTAAGTTTCATTATTAAAAAATAAACAATCCCTCTGCGTACCTCTACGAGAACTTCTCCACCCCAAACAAAAAAAGCAGGAACTTCTTCCTGCTTTCATTATTAATTATTCATTGTTAATTTTTAATTGCCCCTACGCCAAGGCAGAAATATTCTTCCTTGAGTTCATTACCAAATCAAGGCTTTTCATGGGTAAGCCAAAGGTTTCTGCTACGGCAGGATAAACGATATCTCCACCCACTATGTTTAAGCCATTGCGCAATTCTTTATTTTCCGTGCAGGCTTTTTCCCATCCTTTATTTGCCAATAAAATAGCATAAGGAAGAGTAGCATTGGTCAACGCAATAGTAGAAGTATAAGGCACAGCACCCGGCATATTTGCCACACAATAATGGATGATGCCATCCACCACATAAGTTGGGTCTTCGTGAGTAGTAGGTTTGCATGTTTCAATGCAACCACCTTGGTCAACTGCTACGTCAACTACCACAGCACCTTTCTTCATAAATTTAAGCATATCGCGTGTGATAAGATGAGGTGCTTTAGCACCCGGAATCAACACAGCACCAACAACCAAATCCGCATCACGGATGGCTTCAATAATATTATAATGATTGCTCATCATGGTTTTTACATTGGCAGGCATAAAGTCTGATAACTGGCGAAGACGTGGAAGACTTACATCCATAATTACCACATCAGCACCTAAACCCGCAGCCATTTTAGCTGCCTGAGTTCCTACAATTCCACCCCCTAAAATTACAATTTTACCGGGCTTAACTCCTGGTACGCCACCCAATAAAACACCACGCCCACCAGAAGGTTTCTCTAAATACTTTGCGCCTTCTTGTATTGCCATTCTGCCAGCCACCTCACTCATTGGGATTAATAATGGTAGAGAACGGTCTTCCTTTTCTACCGTTTCATACGCAAGGCAAACAGCCTTTTGTTTTATCATGGCTTTGGTGAGTTCTTCACCGGAAGCAAAATGGAAATAAGTGAAAAGAAGTTGGTCTTCTTTAATCAGAGGATATTCAGAAGCTATAGGTTCTTTCACCTTGATAATCATTTCTGCTACATGATAGATTTCTTCAATGGTAGCAAGGATTTTTCCACCTGCGTGTATGTATTCTTCATCTGTAATTCCACTGCCTTCTCCGGCAGATTTCTGAATATACACATCATGCCCGTGCTTGGTTAATTCTGCTACACCACCGGGGGTTAGTCCCACGCGGTTTTCGTTATTCTTAATTTCACTTGGTACACCAATTATCATTGTATTCGTTTTTTAGTTTTGGGCAAAGTTATAACATAGGAGTGAATGGGGAGAAATCAATTCATCCTTTTGGTAGTAAAAGCTACCAAATCTGCTAAGGCCTTGCGGTAGTTGGAGTCTTGCAAGGTATTCAAAATCTCTATTGCCTCTTGCTGATATTTCGCCATTGTTTCTTCGGCGTATTTCACCCCGCCATTATTTACTACAAAGTTGGTCATAAAAGCAATTGCCTGTTTGCCTGAGTCAAAATTTTTAATAGAATGAATCACCTTTTTGCGTTCCGATTTCTCCACATTATTCAGTGCGTAAATCATGGGCAAGGTTAATTTTTTTTCTTTGATATCAATGCCTTTGGGCTTGCCAGTGCCTTCCGTATAATCAAACAAATCGTCTTTAATCTGGAATGCAATTCCCACCTTTTCACCAAAGAGGCGCATCTTCTCAATCACCTCAACCTCAGAGTTGGTACTCCTTGCCCCCATAGCGCAACAGCATGCAATTAGGGAGGCGGTTTTCATCCTTATAATATCAAAATAAACCTCCTCGCTAAAGTTGAGCATTCGGCTTTTTTCCAGTTGCAGCAGTTCCCCTTCACTCATTGCCTTCACCGCTTCGGAAGAAATTTTCAACAAATCAAAATCATTATTATCCACAGATAAAAGCAGCCCACGGCTGAGGAGATAATCACCAACCAGCACGGCAATTTTATTTTTCCAAAGTGCATTGATGGAGAAAAAACTACGGCGTTGCAGGGAGTCATCCACCACATCATCATGGATGAGAGTTGCGGTATGGAGTAGCTCTACCAACGAAGCACCACGATAAGTTTTTTCTGTAATACCACCACAAACCCCCGCCGAAAGAAACACCAACATAGGGCGCATCTGTTTGCCTTTGCGCTTAACGATATAAGTCATGATGCGGTCTAAAAGCGCCACTTTGGTGCGCATGGCATCTCGGAATTTCTTTTCAAATTCCTCCATCTCATGGGCGATGGGGGCTTTTATATCGCTAAGGCTTACTGACATATTCTATGTGCAAAACTACCATGCCTATGGTGAATAAGCAGTGTTAGTGTTTACTTAATTTTGCCTCCTGATGTTTGACCCCGAGTTTTATTTGCACCCTGTATTCTGGATTGTTGGTGGCGCTTTTTTGCTGCAACTTATCTGGCAGCTTTCTGTTTTTTTAAAATTGGTAAACTATAAATCTGATGAAGAGATTTCAGAAAAGCACCTACCGCTTTCTGTAGTTATCACCGCCAAGGATGAAGTACAAAACCTCCGCGAAAACCTGCCCCATTGGTTAATGCAAGAGCATAAAAATTATGAACTCATAATTGTGAATGACCAATCAGAAGACGGTACAGATGATTTATTGAAAGAATATCAGCAGCATTTTAAACACCTGAAGGTGGTAACCATAGAACCCAACGTAAATACCTACCGCGGGAAAAAATTGGCGCTTACCCTTGCTTTTAAATCTGCCAAAAATGATATCCTTGTCCTCACGGATGCGGATTGCAAACCTGCCTCAAAAAAATGGCTTACCTATATGCAGCAGCCATTTTTTAATAAAGAAACTGAGATTGCTTTGGGCTACTCACCCTACCAATCCAAAAATTCTTTTCTCAATCTTTTGATACGTTATGAAACTGTGATGACTGCCATGCAATACTTCAGTTTTGCTATTGGCGGCAACCCATATATGGGCGTTGGGCGCAACCTCGCTTACCGTAAAAATCTCTTTTTTGATAACAAAGGATTTGCGCCTTACCTGCACTTGCCCTCTGGCGATGATGATTTATTTGTGAATAAACACGCCACCGAATACAACATTGCGGTGGTGCTGAATCCAGCCTCTTTTATGGTATCAGTTCCTGAAACAAAATGGAAAAATTGGTTCAGGCAAAAGCATAGGCATTTGAGTGTGGGCAAACATTATAAAGGCAAACATAAATTCCAATTGGGACTACTATGGATGGTGAATTATGTCTTTTATCTCTCTATTATATTAGGATGTTTTTTTAAAGGATTATGGCTACCCGTTGCAGGGATTTTATTAATAAAAATGATTGTATGGATGCTGATAGTTTCCGGCGCAGGGAAGAAACTTTCTGCAAAATACTTATGGACGGCAGTACCCCTAATGGATATTATCTACACCCTGATTTATACCCCCATCATGGGATTGATTGGGCGGTTTAAAAAGCTAAAATATAACAGGACTACCTGGTAAAGAATGGGAATTGAAATCATAGAAAAATACTTCCCACAGCTCACTGCTTTGCAGCGGAAACAGTTTGCCATGCTGATTGATTTATACCATGAGTGGAATGAAAAAATCAATGTGATTTCCAGAAAGGATATTGATAATTTAGTGATTAATCACATGCTGCATTCTTTGGGGATTGCTAAGGTAATCAGGTTTACAGATGGTACAAAAATACTGGATGTGGGCACCGGTGGCGGGCTGCCGGGTTTGCCGCTGGCTATTATGTTCCCTGCCTCGGAATTTATGTTGGTGGACTCCATTGGCAAAAAAATAAAAGTGGTGAATGAGATTGCCAAAGCCCTTGATTTGCAAAACGTGCAAGCACAACAAATACGCGTGGAAGAACTAAAAACCACCTATGATTTTATAACTGGCAGGGGCGTTACCGACCTTAAAGTTTTCTTTGGATGGGTGGAGAGAAAGATTGCCAAAACCCACCAAAATGCCTTACCCAATGGCGTGCTTTACCTAAAAGGCGGTGACCTAACCGAAGAAAAAAAACACTTCCGCAGTAGGATGGAAGTATTTGACTTAGCCTCCTATTTCTCAGAAGATTTCTTTGAATCTAAGGGGGTGGTGTATTTGAGTTTGTAGGGGGAGAAAGATGTGATGATTTTAAGATTAGAAAATGTTAAGATTTATCTCAATAACAATTCTAAAAATAACTTTAACTTTGAGCAAATAAAATTAAGATGGAAAGCACCTATTATCTTAACAGCAACGAACTGAATGAGGATTTTATTAAAGCAATAAAAACTCTTTTCAAAAATAAGAAAATTGCAATAACAGTTTCTGTAGAGCAAAGTGAAACGGAATACCTGCTCAATGGGAATAATGGTAGCCATTTATTGGCTGCTATGCAAAACGCCAAAACTCCCAAAAATCTTATCCCTGTGGACATCAAAAAATTGATGAATGAAGCAGGTACTATTTGAAGCTTCTGCCTTAGAAGACCTCTACTTTTGGGCTAAAACAGATTTAAAACTTCTTAAAAAAATTGTTGAGTTGTTGGATGCCATTCAGAAGAATCCTTTTGAAGGAATTGGCAAACCCGAAATGCTAAAGCATGAGTTAAAAGGGTTTTGGTCTCGCAGGATTGACAACGAACATAGGCTTATTTACAAAATAACTGATGAGGCAATTGTGGTGATTGCGTGCAGGTATCATTATTAGTTATTGTTTTTTCATTATTGTTTCGCGACTCACTTTTTTAGTACGGTCTGCCTGCTTTACCAGCATTGCCAAATTATAGTCTTCAATTTCCTCTTCGGTAAGTGGGCGTGAGGCAATACCAAGTTTAGCGAGTATCTGATTCACAAACTTTAACTCTTCATTATTTTTGGGTGATATAACTACAGGTTTCATAAATTTATTTTTTTACAAAGTTAAGGTTTGAGTTATCAGATTTTTTCTTTGAATCTAAGGGGGTGGTGTATTTGAGTTTGTAGGGTGTGTTATGAATTTGGTGTGCCACCAACCTCGGCTACGGGTGGGGCGTTATGAGTTTGGGTGTGCCACTAACCTCGGCAGCGAAGCAGGTTACGCAAGATTAAACATTTGTCGTTTATGATATAAACAGACGCATGAACTTCAAATTACAAATCTCAATTAATTTCCTTAAATGGAAATTCTCAATGACTTATGTTTACCGAACTATATTTTTTATAGTTATGAATTTAGTAAAAGATGAAACTAGCCTCATACAAGTTGAAAGAAATAAAAATTTCAATTTGATAGAAATTAATAACAGTTTCAACAATTATGGAAATAATAATAATTTTTCAAGCACTCAAAATTATTATTGTAAAGAGCATGCAGACTCAACAAATGTTGATGAAGAGACACAAGCAGAACAGGCACAATAAGAATTATCATCTTTATTTTTCTGCTTCTATTATATAAATATATTTTTGCATTAAACTAACCTTAGTCGGTAGATCCTTTTGACTTAATAAGGAAGAGGGAGACAGAGTGCTCAAGGCAGGTCTTTTTTTAATTAATTTTTTCAAGTTGGAAATTTTCAAAGCATATGAGGCATTTTCTGCATCCATATGTTTTGCGATAATAATTCCAATTAAATTCCCATTGTAGTCAAATAATGGTCCCCCACTATTTCCCGGTTGCACTGGTGCTGAAATTTGATATTGTAATGTATCTCCAAGATAACCTGACTTAGAACTTATTAAACCATCAGTAAGTTTTATTTCTTCTCCCATTGTATTTGTCAGTGGATATCCTAAGCAAAAAACTTTTTCTCCGACCTTACTATCAGTTGTTTTAAGTGAATAAGGAATCTTATTGATCCCCTGAAAGTTTAAATCAGAAATGTATAATACAGCCATATCATTTGTACTATCTAATGAATTAAGTATACAATCATATCGCGTGTTAAAATCACCATCAATTCCTCTAACCTTAAAATGATTGTACCCTTTAACAACATGCAAAGCAGTAACAATGTATCTGTCCCCTATTGCAAAGGCCGTCCCTCCAACCTTGTTGGGTATTGGTGGGTTTTTCATTAGAGCTTCCTTTATGTCATCTTCATTTAAAGAAATTTTAGTCATGCTAATTTTTTCTTCCTCAATTTCAGTAGTTCTACGGGATGTATTATAATATTTATCTTTATATCCAAACTCAAGTGTAACGCCATTTGTCAAATATGCTTCACCAGAGCAATTCATTGTAGATTGTTCGCCATAACGATATGTTAATTTTGAGTAATCAAATAAATATTTCCAATTCATAGCAGTCTTTTCAAATCTGTATTCGTAGCCAGAAGGTAGATTGTAAATTTTATGTCGTTGAATACCATAGGCAACGTAATACCCTTTTTCCTTTACAATAATAATTCGACTTTCATATATAGCATTGATGGGAATATTCAACTCATCACCCTCATCGAAAATCATTTTACTTGACACTTTAAGTGTCACATTCCAAATCGGTTACTAGTACACCTGCCGAAATTATTCCGCCCCAAACTTACAAACAAAAAAGCCCCGCAATACTGCGGGGCTTTTCAAATTTTCTAATCTCCAAATCCCCTAATTCTTAGTTACCGTAAAGCTGCTTGGCAATACGGGTTTTTGATATCCCCCTCACAACACGCAGGTAAATTTTGCCCCTGAAATTGGAACGAGGGCAAAAAAGTGTTATTTTTGCCCTCGTTATTAAAACGCAGGTAAACTTTGCCCTCGTTTAAAAAGACAGAAAAATGAAGTATAATCCGCTTAAAGCCTATAATAAGCTACCAGATTTGCCGCCTAAGGCAAATATAGAATCTATGGTGATTCTTAAAAAAGTGATTTCGGCTTCCAGAGCTTTATCAGAGTTAAAGGGGGCAATAACCAATCTACCCAATCCGCTTTTGTTTATTGATACCATCAATTTACAAGAGGCGCAGGCAAGCTCTGCTATTGAGAATATTATTACTACACAAGATGCGCTTTTTCAGGCTTCAGTGGCAGATGTAAAAATTGAAAACCCTGCTACTAAAGAGGTAATTCATTATAAAGATGCCCTATGGTTTGGGGTGGATGAGATTAAAAAGAAACCCATCTTAACCACAAATTTATTTATTGCCATTATGCAGATAGTAAAAAAAACTGAGGCAGGCATAAGAAATCTACTGGGCACTCAATTAAAAAATCCCGCTACAGGGCTGGTGGTTTATACCCCGCCGGAGGGTGAAACTATTATCAGGGATAAACTAAAAGCGCTGGAGGATTTCATCAATACAGAAGATAATATTGACCCCCTGATAAAGTTGGCTCTTATCCACTATCAGTTTGAGGCTATTCACCCGTTTTTTGATGGCAACGGAAGAACAGGGAGAATTATACTTTTGCTTTACCTGAGGCTATGTGGCTTGATGGATTTACCTGCGCTATACCTTAGTAGTTATATTTTAAAAAACAAAGACGAGTATTATACCAAGCTGAGGGGTGTTACAGAGAAAAATGACTGGGAAAGCTGGATTTTATTTATGCTTGATATGATAGAAGTAACCTCAACAAATGGCAGAAAAAGGATTGAAAAAATTGAGCATTTGATGAAGAAGATGGGTGATGAAATTCAAAAAGAATTGCCCAAAATTTATTCAAAAGATTTATTGGAGGTACTATTCCATCTGCCCTACATCAAAAGAAATCACATAGTAAATGTGGGGCTTGGGAACATAAAAACTTCCGGCACTTATCTAAAAAATTTAGAAGAAAAAGGATTTTTAAAAAGCATAACGGTGTGTAAAGAAAAGCTATTCCTCAACTATAGATTGATGAATTTATTGAAGGGGAAGGAATAACAAAAAAGCTCAGGTAAATACCTGAGCTTTTTTTATTTTATTGGGATTGCAGTTTACCTCATAAACAGCATTTCTCTGTATTTGGGTATTGGCCAAAGTTTGTCATCCACATACATTTCAAGCTTATCAATATGGTAGCGGATAATCTCAAAATAGGGTCTTACTTTATGGCAATAAGCAACCGCTTTTTTGCGGGCATCATCAATCTTATTGGCTTTGCGGCGTTCTTCAATCATCTCAAAAACATTGCTGCGGATAAGGTTGATGTGGTTACTTACGCGTTGTATATATTCTTTGCTTTGGTCAGCTTCAAGGGCAAAGCCGTGGTCAAAGAGTTGTCCGTAGTTTAGTAGCAATTCATTTTGATATTCAATAGCGCAAGGCAATATTTGAGATAGCGCCACTTCACCCATCATTCTGGATTCTATCTGTATTTGTTTCATATACATTTCCAACAGAATTTCATGGCGGGCTTCCAACTCGCGGTGAGATAAAATTTTGTTAGTCTCAAAAAGTTTTACTGTCTTTTTACTGATGTAGGCATCCAATGCTTCAGGAGAAGTTTTGATGTTGGAGAGTCCACGTTTTTTGGCTTCTGCCATCCATTCATCACCGTAATTATTTCCTTCAAAAAGTATTTTCTTAGCATCTTTTACATACTGCCTCAGCACGGTCATAATAGCTACTTCGGCAGGTTGTTTTTTCTTAATCAGCGCGTCCACTTCCTTTTTAAATTCCACCAATTGGTTAGCAACAATAGTATTTAAAACTATCATTGCTGATGAAGTATTGGAAGAAGAACCTACTGCGCGGAACTCAAATTTATTCCCTGTAAATGCAAACGGAGAAGTACGATTTCTATCCGTATTATCAAGGTGTAATTCAGGGATTTTAGGCACATCAACATTAGAAACTTTATTTACATCTGCCTTAGATTTTTTGCCACTTGGCTTCTCAACTTCATCTAAAACCTTGGTTAATTGCTCTCCAATAAATACAGAGATAATGGCTGGAGGTGCTTCATTAGCACCAAGCCTATGGTCATTGCTGGCAGAAGCAATACTTGCTCTTAATAAATCAGCATGGTCATAAACAGCCTTAATAGTATTGATAAAAAAAGTCAAAAATTGTAGGTTCTGGCTTGGCGTATCACCGGGAGAAAGTAGGTTAACTCCCGTATCCGTTCCCATACTCCAGTTGCAATGTTTGCCTGAGCCATTTACTCCAGCAAAAGGCTTCTCATGAAGGATACATTTTAACTCATGACGCAGTGCTACTTTCTGCATCATGTCCATAAGGAGTTGGTTGTGGTCCACCGCAATATTTACTTCTTCAAACTGCGGGGCGCACTCATATTGTGCAGGGGCAACCTCATTATGGCGGGTGCGGAGAGGAATGCCTAAACGGTAAGCTTCGTTTTCAAAATCTACCATAAATGCATTTACCCTTTCCGGGATGGAACCAAAATAATGGTCTTCTAGTTGTTGCCCTTTTGCTGGTGCATGACCTATGATTGTCCTGCCTGTTAGCATCAAATCTGGGCGTGCTAAATTGAAGGCGTTATCCACCAAAAAATACTCTTGTTCTATACCCAATGTTGGGCTTACTTTATTTACTTTAGGGTCAAAATATCTGCATACATTTACGGATGCATTCTCTATAAGATTGAGGGCTTTAAGTAGAGGAGCTTTGTAGTCCAAAGCCTCACCTGTGTAGGAAACAAATATAGTAGGGATGCAAAGTGTAACCCCAGCATTGGAACGAATAAGGAATGCAGGAGAACTTGGATCCCATGCTGTGTATCCACGTGCTTCAAAAGTGTTGCGTATGCCACCACTTGGGAAGCTTGAAGCATCAGGTTCTTGCTGTACCAAAGCCCCTGCTGAGAAGCCTTCTATAGGGTCGCCATCTTTCAGTTCAAAAAAGGAATCATGCTTTTCTGCGGTAGTTCCAGTAAGGGGTTGAAACCAATGCGTATAATGTGTAGCGCCACGTTCAATTGCCCAACTCTTCATACCACCTGCTACTTCATCAGCTACTTTGCGGCTAATTTTTTCGCCAGATTCAATAGCATTTTTTACACCTTTAAAAGAATCTTTTGCAAGATACTTCCGCATTGCTTTTTCATTAAAAACAAGGCTGCCGAAGATGTCTGAGATTTCAATTTTATCAAGCTTATGTTTTTCATAGCTGCGGCTTTGAATAATTTCAAGTGCCTTAAAACGTAGAGAGTCCATAGTTTATTTACGGTTAGTTTTGTTTAAGAAAAATGTGATTGATTGTGGTAAAAATTGATGGTTCAAAATTAAATCAAGGCTTGCAATCCTTAAATTTTTATTCCACATAAAATTATTGAATTGTGCATAAACAAGTGCAAAACATGTTGATATAATTTACATCCTGTTAGCCCTCAAATATGTACCTTTAAATAGTTTGTGAAAAGAAACTTATTCTTTTTATAATGTTGGTAAAATTTTCTACTCCTATATTTGTGCTTTCTAATTGGCAACAAACACTTTGAAAAAAGCTCCTAAATACTATCTTACTTTTATAGCGCCTTTGCTGGTTATAATCGGGAACATTACCGGAGGTAATTTAGCAGCATCTAACTTTATTTTTATT
>JAPLCZ010000218.1 GCA_026391915.1 Bacteroidota bacterium
CTTGGGTAAGTGCTACTACATGGGTAAACTCAGGTCAGGATATTTTTACCTATGATGCCAGCTCTCATGAGTTAACTCATTTAGGCCAACTTTGGAACGGAACAGCTTGGACAAATTGGTACAAAACAACTCATACATGGGATGCCGCAGGCAACAACACTTCTTATGTAAGGTTGGGATGGAACACAGCAGGCACTAATATAATCAATGGAGATAGTTGTATTTATTTTTACTCTAAAACAACAGGTATTGCTTCGTTAAGCACTTCACCAGTAAATTTAGTTGTTTATCCTAACCCAACTAATAACCATATCAATATCTCTCTTTGGATCTCTACACCTCAAACAGTTTCTTATATTCTTTACAATACAATAGGGCAAGTAATCAATAGCCAAACCCTTAAAAACACAGATGGTAATGTTATTACAGAAATGAATTTCTCACAAATCCCCACAGGGCTTTATTACCTTACTGTAAAAGGGCAAGGCTGGGTAAAAACTGAAAAGATAATAATAACACAATAATAACAGCTTAAAGATATACCTCAGCTCTTGTTTCCAAGAGCTGAAATTATTCGTTTGAAAAATAGAATGTTTTTTTAAGGGAAGGGTTAACCAGTCAGAACAGATTGCAGAGACGTTCCCAGGAAAACAAAGTGCAGTTACTCAAATAAAAAAAGCCTTTGCAAACTTCACTGCAAAGGCTTTTTTTTAAAGAGTAGCGAGAAGCAGATTTGAACTGCCGACCTTCGGGTTATGAATCCGATGCTCTAACCAACTGAGCTACCTCGCCATAAGGTTTTAAGGCTGCAAAGATAGGATACAGAGGCTTTAAATTAAACTGTTTTTGCAGTTTTTAGATTAACTGCGCCTAAACATTTTACCGGGCAGTGAGGCAATATACCCGCTGAACTCTAATTGCAAAAGTATTAAAGAAAGTTCTGATGGAGATAACTCCATAAAAGCAGAGAGGGAATCAATATCTATCTTTTCTACCAAGGTTAATTTCTCAAGGATTTTAGTTTCCACCCTACCTAAGTTCTTTGGGATTTCTGTTGCTTTTTTCTTTTGTGGTACAGCCGAATCCCAACCTAAATAATAGGCAATATCTGCTGCACTCTCCACCATTGCGGCTTTATTGGTTTTAATAAAACCATTGCACCCCGCTGAGGCAGCATCTGTAGTTCTACCCGGCACAGCAAGCACTTCTCTATCATAACTAAAAGCTAATTGTGCAGTAATTAATGAGCCGCCTTTTAATGGAGACTCCACTACTAAAGTGGCATCTGCCATTCCCGCTACTATTCTATTTCTTGTAGGGAAGTTTGGTGCATCGGGGTTAGTGCCTGATGGATATTCTGTAAGTAATCCACCTTTCTCAATCATTTTGGCGGCAGTGCTGCGGTGGGTTGAGGGGTAAATTCTATCTAACCCATGAGCCAAAACTCCTACAGTATTAAGTCCATGAGTTAATGCTGTTTTGTGGGCAATAATATCAATACCATAGGCAAGTCCGCTTACAATAAAAACATTATAAGGTGCTAAATCACTTACTAATTCTTCACAAATTGTTTTGCCATAGTCACTGGGTTTGCGTGTGCCCACTACACTTATTACCCGCGCTGCGTTAAGGTCGGCATTACCTTTATAAAATAGGAGTATTGGGGCATCAGCATTTTCTTTTAGGCGATAAGGATACTTTTCATCCAGATAAAAGAGGGGTTGTATGTTGTGCTTTTCTATAAAGGCAATCTCCTTATCAATTAAATCCCAATCATTAAAAGCAAGTATTTCTGCGGCGGTCTTTTCACCAATACCATTAATCTTAAGCAGATGACTTTTCTTATTCTTAAATACGCCTTCTGCACCTCCTCCATAGGCAATAAGAGTTTTAGCATTTACTGACCCTATATTAGGGACAGCAAGCAAAGCGAGATTATATTTTAATTTCTCTCTATCCAAGAATTAAGACTTTGTGAGGTAGCGTTCACGGTACTCCGCAATGGCTACATAAATACCGAATAAAATAAGCCCAGCAATAAAAGGAGCCCAATTATGGGCAGTTTCATTCTTAAAATAATAGCCAAAGAAATAGAGAAGCAAAATAGCATAAAGCCCTGCCATAAGCAAAACAACAGTACTGTGTTTTAAACCTGAAATTACCAACCGTTGGTAGATATGAGAACGGTGTGCCTGCCAAATCTTTTCACGCTTTATCATCCTGCGAATCATGGTAAAAGCACCATCAATTAAAAAGAACCAAAGGAAAATTGCCATTGCCAAAAACACATCATAACGCACCTCATCCATCTGTACATAAAAGGGAATGGCGGCAAACAAAAACCCTAAGAATGATGAACCAACATCACCCATAAATATTTTAGCGGGATGCCAATTATAAATTAAAAACCCAAGGCATGAGGCGGCAATTACCAACCCTAAAACTGCCAATGCAGTGCCCCACATAAGTAATGCAATTGCCAAAGCTGTTATCAAACCTTGTATGCCTGCAATGCCATCAATACCATCTAAAAAGTTGAAGATATTAGTTACCCCAACCAACCAAATTACAGCAACAGCATACGCCAAATAACCCGTGTGAATGTTTAGGGGTGCGGGGAATGGAAGTTCTTCAATAGGCTTTAGAAAATAGGCAACCGCTAGGGCAATTATGATTTGCAATAAAAACCTAAGACCTGTATTTAATCCGCCTTTTACATCATCTACAAAACCAATTATAGCAATGCCTAAGGCAGCTCCAAGAATTAATAAAAGGTGATAATTTTTTTCGCCAATGGCATAACCCGCCATGCAAATACTTACGCCTGCAATAATACCTATACCCCCCCCCCGTGGTGTAGGGATGGTGTGAGAAGAACGGTCATTTGGGATATCAAGAATTTGCTTTTTGAGTAAATAGCTCAGCAAATATTTAGTAGTAAGCGCTGAGATAATCAGGGCACAAACCGTGAGGATAATTAGGTATAAATTCACTGTTCCTATTTTTGATTTACAACATCACGAATAATGGCGTGCATTTTTTCCGCAAGAAAATCTCTGCTAAACTCTGTATTCCCAAGCCTTTTGGCATTCCTCCCCATCTCATCCCTTAACTCTTGATTTAATAATAATCTTTTAATTTCGTCAGCTAGCATTTTGAAATCGTCAGCTGGAATTGTAATTCCACAATTATTATTTGCTAATAATTCTTTTATCCAGCCTTGTGTATTCTGGATAACTGGAATTCCAGCGGCAAAAGCATCAAATAATTTATTAGGTGAAGATGTATCAAGAATCGGTTTGCCAGCCAAAGGAACAAGTAAAAAATAAGACTTCTGAACAAAAGCTACCAAATCTTTTTTAGGCATTAATGGAAGAATTTTTACATTCTCCATTTCTTTTTCTTTAATATAATTTTCAATCTCTTGTCTTTGTTGCCCATCACCAATAAAGAGGAAAAGAACCTCAGGATTATATTTAGCTAATATCTCA
>JAPLCZ010000223.1 GCA_026391915.1 Bacteroidota bacterium
ATTTACAAAGAAATCCGCTTTTGGTGGTGGAGCTAATTGTATAGAATCCTTAGGTGGCAATGCTACCTTGCAACCTGTGCTATCAATCAAAATTAGAGAGGGCTTAAATTTACCTGAATAGGTGTAATCATGTTTGGCAGTTGGGCCATTTACTATATCGCCATCACCCATATCCCAGGTAAATTTTGCGGCATTTTTAGATACCCCAACAAAGTTAACAGTAAGTGGAGGGCAGCCCTTTTTCTTATCAAAAGAATAAGAACCAATAGGGCCTTTGATAGAAATCATATCTTTAAAAGTAACAGAATCTTCGCAGCCAACAGTATCAGAAACTACTAATGAGACTGAGAACTTACCAGCCAAAGCATAAACCTTATCGGGGTGTTGAAGATGGCTGATAGAGCCATCACCAAAATGCCAAGTCCATGTGGTAATTGGAGAGTATTTACTAGGGGTTGAGGAATCTTTAAAATTGGTAACTAAAGGTGGGCAGTTAGCAGTTACAGGGCTACCAGTAAGCTTTGCTTTTGGGTGTTCTTTATAAATTAAAACTGATTTAGTAATAGAATTAGAACATCCGTAAATATCAGTAATCTTTAACTGTACATTATAGTTACCTGATTTAGAATAAACCTTTTTGAAGTTATATTGAGTTGATGAAGTGCCATCACCAAAGTCCCAATTGCATTTAAAGGGACCAATACCACTGGTATCAACTTTTACGGGGAGGAAATTAAAATCTAATTGATAGCATCCAATCATTGGGGTAACTATTAAATCAGGCTTAGGATGCGTAGGATAAACTTTTTTTACTAAGCTATCCACACAGCCCTTTTTATCAGTAATTATTAGGGTTACAGAATAGCCCCCGGGTTGGTTGGTTGGATAGGTTTTATAGGTATGAGAAATTGAATCAGAGGTTGTACTAACGGTAGTGCCGTCACCAAATTTCCATACACGTTTTACTATTGGAGTTTGAGATTTAGAAGAGTCAGAAAACGTAATTTTAATGGGTGAACATCCACCTTGTTTGTTGGCTGTAAATTTTACTTTTGGCCTATTAGCAAGTATATAGTTTTTCTTGATAATAGTGTTTATACAAGTGTCAGTTGTAGTAGTGGTAAGTGTAACTGTGTAGCTACCCGCAGTATCATATTGCACTGATGGGTTATGGGCAGTAGATTTTTTACCATTACCAAAATCCCAAAGCACAGATACATTATAGTTAGAGGTATCTTTAAACTGCACTTTAAAAGGTGCGCATATAAAAGTATCCTTGGTTGAAAAATTTGAATAAAATTTAGGATTAACGGAAATACTTTTCTGTACTGAATCTACACAGCCGGTTATAGTACTTGATACAACCAACCAAACTGAGTGAGCTACCCCTGCCTTAGCAAATTTATGAGAGGCAACCAATTTTGTTGAAGTGGCTCCATCATCAAATTTCCAAAGTCTGTTAGTAGCATCAATAGAACTATCAGTCATGGTTATAGAATCATTGATACATGTGGCATTTTGGGATAAGGCAATGGCATAAGGGCCAAGCACCTCAACATAGGATAATTTTTCCATAGTATCAGGACAGCCATTGTAAGCTGCAATTAGCTGTACATCATATTTACCCGGCTTAGTATGAAATTTATCCCTTGGGAAAGAATCATAAGAAACCCCACCATAGCCAAATGCCCAAAAGAAAGAATCAGCTTTAATAGCACCTGTGTTTGTGAGGTTTGTAAAGATAACTTTGTTAGAATCACCTGAACATTTTTTAAGTGGTGTAGCAGTAAAATCTGCTTTGGGTGCAACTCCTACTTTTATAGGGAAGTGTGCGAAGGAATCCATGCAACCTCCTTGGGTAGTTACAGTCAATTTTGCTTTGTACCTACCAACAACATTATAAGTATATTTAGGTCTCTGCAAACCAGATGTATCCCCATTTCCAAATTCCCATCTATAAGTTTTTATTGGGTCTACGGATTTACTTGAATCTAAGAATTGTGCTGTAAAAGGTTTGCATCCTCCATTTTTAAGAGGGGTGAAAAATGCACTTGGAGGAGATATTTTTACAAGGTCTGTTTTGGTTAATGTTTGAGTACAAGTATTAGATGCGGTAACCGTTAAAGCCACAGTATAATTTCCATCTTTGGTATAGGTATGTGTTGGGCTTTTTAAAGATGATTTTTTCCCATCTCCAAAATCCCAGGCCCAGCCAACAGCATTAATAGAGGTATCTTTAAAAGTAGTAGTACCAGGTGCTTTACAAAAAGAAGTATCCTGAGCTGTGAAGATAGCAGTGGGTCCTTGTTTTATCACTATTACATTGGTTTTAACAATGCTATCAACACATTTTGAAGAAACCTTTACAAATAATTTTACAGTAAAACTGCCAGCCTTTCTGAAATCAACTTTTGCATTTCCAATTTTAATAAAGTTTGATTTAACAAAAGTATCCTGACAGCCTGCACTATCAGTTACTGTTAAGGTAACCGTATAGGCTCCTCCTGTATTATATTTATAGGTTGGGGAGCCCAAATTAGATTTACCTCCATCTCCAAAATTCCAAGTATAATTATAAGTACCACCAGCACCACCACTTACTGTTGAAGTATAGGTATTGCTAAATGGCGCTTTGCATGACTCAGAATCTGAAGCACTAAACTTTGCATTTACAGGTGCATTGATATTTATATAATCCTTTTTTATTAAGGTACTTTGGCAACCATTAGTATCTTTTACTATTAATGATACAGTGTAACTCCCAGCGGTTAAATATGTGTTATTAGGCCATTGCTTGGTGGATACGTGTCCATCTCCAAAATCCCAAATCCATGAGGTTAATTTACCATCTCCCTTTTTGCAGGAGTCATCAAAATAAACTGTTACCGGTAAGCAACCCTTAGTTGGGCGGCCTAAAAAGCCTGCAATTGGCGGGCTATAAACAGTCACTAATGCTGTTTTAGTAATTGAGTCAACATTACCTGAACCATCCCTTACTATAAGAGTAACATCATAAGTACCCGGATTGTAATAAATAGCGCCAGGGTTAGTTTGGGTGGATGAGTTTCCATTTCCAAAATGCCAAATTCTGGAAGTCGGGCTTCCTGTTGAAGCATCCTTAAACTGAACAATCAGCGGAGAACACCCTGCTGTTGGACTTACTGTAAAATCTGCTTTTAATGCAGCGAATAAATTTTGTGATATTAAAATCAGAAAGGCAAAAGAAAGAATTTTTAATCTGCCTTGGTTGTGCATCCCAGCCATAGAATACAGAACATTGTTATTGGGTTTCAGCATAGCATATCTCTTTTCATTTAGATGATACAAACCTATCATATATTAATAAGGCTCTTTACCATTAAAACGGATATATCTTACACTTGTAAAACTGTTTAATTTTACTATTGATTCCCTATCACTTTCATATGATAATCCGATGTTAAAGCCGAGTATTCCTTTGTATACTTTTGATTTTCTTCATAAATAATAAAGTCCATTTTAGAAGTTTCTTGTTTTTCCTTACTGAGAAATAAGATATATCGGATTACCTCCCCAGCCTTAAAACTTTTAATACTTACTTCTTTGGTTACGAAAAAAAAATCGCCACTCATATCTCTTATTTTTTGATAGAGGGTTGGGTTAACAATAAGGTTTAAAATGCCATTTGGATGTAATACTCTTGCAGCGTTTTGCAATAAATCATAAATAGGTAAATGTTTGTTCTGCCGCGCCTTTTCTCTTTTTGCAGAGATTATCTCTTTTACTTCTTCAGTAAAATAAGGAGGGTTGCAAATGATGTAGTTGTATAAAATATCTCGGTTATTAAACTCTTGAAAAGATGTGTGAAAAGCAATTAATCTTTCACACCATTTGCTCTCTTTAAAATTTTCTGTAGCCTGTATAAAAGCATCTTCATCCACATCAACTGCATGAATAATTGCCTCGGTTTTTTGGGCTAGCATTAAAGCCAAAACTCCAGTTCCTGTACCAATATCCAGTATAAATCCAGAAATAGGAGGTGATGCAAAAGCACCTAATAACATGGCATCAGTGCCAAACTTCATAGCACATCTATCTTGCCTCAGATTAAATTCTTTAAATTCAAAAGTATCTTTGCGCAAGGATTGAGAAATTGGATTGTATTAAATTTTAAAAGGAATCCTATCAGCTAAACTCCGCCCAAGGGTAACTTCATCAGCATATTCCAACTCACTCCCAATTGAAATGCCGCGGGCAATGGTACTAATGACGACTGGAAATTCCTTTACTCTCTTTGAAATATAAAAGGAAGTGGTATCACCTTCCATGGTAGGAGAAATGGCAAAAATCAGTTCTTTTACTTTGCCATTTTCTATTCTCTGAATCAAGGATTCAACTTCTAAATCATCCGGCCCAATACCATCCAAAGGGGAAACCAACCCTCCAAGAACATGGTATCTTCCATTAAAATAATTGGTATTTTCAATAGCCATTACATCGCGTAAATCTTCCACAACACAAAGGATAGTTTCATCCCTACCGGCATCTGCACATATCTCACAAATTACATCATCAGAAATATTAAAACATTCTTTACAGAATTTTAAATGAGATTTTAACCTAAGCGTTGAAGCAGCAAGTTCCTGAAGTTGTGGTTCATCCTGTTTTAATAAATGCAACACCAACCGTAAGGCAGTACGCTTACCCACACCGGGCAATTTGGCATATTGGTTTACTGCATCTTCTAATACTTTTGAGGGGAACTCCATCCTAATTCTTTGCGCAAAGAAACGCAGATATTTTGGCAATGTAAACTACCTCAAAACAAATCTATCAACAATAGGTTGGTATTATATTCTTTGCGCACTATTCTCCTTAAATATTAAATCCTACTTTTGACGCAAATCTGTGATGGGATGAGCCCAGTAATTACTTCCACAATCATTATTGTTTATTTTATTTTGCTATTGGTAGTAGGATATTTTACTGCTGCTAAGAAAGGAGATAATAGTTCTTTTTTTACAGCAAACCGAAGTTCCCCCTGGTACCTTATTGCATTTGGGATGATAGGTACCAGTATAAGCGGGGTTACTTTTATTAGCGTGCCTGGTGAGACTTATGTAAAAGGATTTTCTTACCTGCAATTGGTGATGGGTAATTTCTTTGGGTACCTTATCATTATTTTCTTTTTGTTGCCTATGTATTACAGGCTCAATCTTATTTCAATTTACTCATATTTAGGGGGAAGATTTGGAACATACTCCCACAAAACAGGCTCCTTCTTTTTCCTATTATCCAGAACAATAGGGGCTGCAGCAAGGCTTTATTTAGTTGCTGTAGTTTTTCAATCTTTTATATTTGATGCATGGGAATTTCCATTTGAACTTTCTGTGCTTATTTCAATAGGATTAATAATGGCTTATAGTATTAAAGGGGGTGTTAAGACCATCATTTGGACTGACACATTGCAAACAGTTTTTTTGGTATTGGCTCTTGTTTTTACTTTTGGATTTCTTTGCCATGAACTTGGCTATAGTCTTATTGATTCTGCAAAAGAAATCCACCATAGCAAATTCAGTAAATTATTTTACTGGGATTATAAAGATAAAAACTTTTTCTTTAAACAATTTATCAGCGGGATATTTATAACAGTGGCTATGACAGGGCTTGACCAAGATTTGATGCAAAAAAATCTTACCTGCAAAAGCCTGAAAGATGCCAAGAAAAATATGTTGGTGTTTAGCTTTATTTTTATGGGTATTGTCTTGCTGTTTTTATCTCTTGGTGCACTGCTATATACTTATGCTCAATATAATGGGATTGATTTACCCCTTAATAAAACAGGGCAAATTGCCACTGATAAAGTATTTCCATTTTTGGCGCTGCATTACTTCCCACCAATAATAAGTTTTATCTTTATAATAGGTTTAACAGCGGCTTCTTTTGCTAGTGCTGACTCTGCTTTAACAGCACTCACCACCTCTTTTTGTGTGGACTTTTTAGGCTATGGAGAATCCAAAGAAAATCAGA
>JAPLCZ010000070.1 GCA_026391915.1 Bacteroidota bacterium
TTAAAAAAGATAAGGAGGATTTAACTGCTAAAGTGGAGGACAGCAAAAAGGAAATCAATAAACTGGTAGATAAAAATATCACCTATGGCAATAAAGTTTATATGGGTTCAATGCTTAAGGCAGAGAACCTAACCGTAACGCCAGTGCGTTTTAAAGGCAATGGCAAAGAGAGGGAAACCAATAAGGCATCTCAAATTCAAAAGGTAAAAATATGTTTTGATATCCCTGAAAATCATGTAGCAGATGGGGGCACAAAAACCATCTATATAAAAGTGATAGACCCGGGTGGCATCACTGTAAACATTTCAAGTTTGGGTTCAGGTAAATTTAGTTTTGAAGGTGCCGAATCTCTCTACACTACTAAAGATGAAATCCTTTATGACAATATGCCCAAAAACTATTGTATGTATTGGGGTTTTGCCAAAGATGCACATCTCCATGAAGGCATTTATAAACTTGAACTTTATGGTGAGGGCTATAAAATGGGCGAAAAGAACTTCACTGTTAAATAGACTTTCTTTTATTAAGGGTGGTGCTTTAAATTTGCCCCTTAATCTAAATTAAATAGTTATAGATAAATGCTTACAATTGGTAAATTACGTGAACATTCTGCGTGGGTAGTAGGTGCTATAGGTGTAGCACTATTAGGTTTTTTGGTAAGTGAGGCTTACCAAAGTGGACGGTCTTCTTTTGGAGATAATGGTCCTAAACCCATTGCAGAAATATGGGGTGAAAAGATTTCTGCAGATGAATTCCGTATGCAGTATGAAAAGGGAATGCAGAATTACAGACAACGCCTAGGTCCTGAAGAAACCATTACTCCTGCTATGGAGGGTCAGTTGAATGACCAACTTTGGTTTCAGTTTTCTAAAGAGAAAGTATTGCAAAAAGAATATGATGAAGTAGGGATTGAAGTATCTGGTGAAGAGATTAAAGAATGTGTGGCAGGTAGCAATCCACACCAGATTTTCTTACGCGTTTTCAGCAATCCTAAAACAGGGCAATATGACCGCGGCTTTGCACTTAACTTCATCAATAAATTTGACCAACAAACTCCCCAAAACCAAGGATTATGGATGGATTTGGAAAAGGAATTTGTTACTACCCGCTTACAAGAGAAGTTTAATAACTGTGTTAAGTCAGCCATTTATGTTACTGACCTTGAAGCCAAAGATGCATTCTTTGCTACCAATAAAGTAATGACTATTGACTATGTGCAATTGGCTTTAAATACTATTGATGATAAAGATGTAGCAGTAACAGATGAAGACATCACACAGTTTATTGCTAAGCATCCTGATGATTACAAAAAAGAAGAAACCCGTTCTGTAGATTATGTTTCTTTTGAAATTGTGCCAACACAGGAAGATACACTACAAGCCAAAAATTGGATTGATAAACAATTGACTACTTTCACTACTACTAGAAACGATTCAGGATTTGTTTCTAAAAGAGGAAAATACAGTCCTAAATTCCAGCATCGTGGTGAGTTAGGAACAGGTTTACCTGAAGGCATGGAAGAAAGAATCTTTGCTTCTGATAGCGGGACTATAATAGGCCCTGAATTTAGAAACGGTACTTTCTCAGTAATTAAAGTTTCTCAAAAAAGATTGGATTCTGTTTTTTCACACCATGCTTCTCATATTCTCATTAAACCTGGAGGAAAGGCTGGTGCTAAAGACAGCATGGATGCTATGAGGATTGCCGTGGAATTGATGGGGCAATTAAAGAAAGGTGCTGACTTCGCTAAAATTGCAGGAGAAAAAAGTGATGATGGCTCTGCTAGCAAAGGTGGTGATTTAGGTTGGAGTCCGCTAACACAATGGGTAAAACCTTTTGCTGATGGTGTGGCAAGAACCAAAAAAGGAGAACTCACCATTGTACGTTCTCAGTTTGGGGTGCATGTAATTAAAGTGCTGGATAACCCAAGTAGGGATATTGTACGCTATGCAATGCTAGAGAGGAAGGTAGATGCAGGTAGCAAAACCCGCGATGTGGCTTCTAACTTAGCAAGAGATTTAAGAGTTGCCATCCAAAAAAATGAAGATTATGATAATGTAATCCGCAAAAAAGGATTGAATAAAAAATCCGCAAATGATATAAAAGCTAACGACAAATTCCTTCCCGGGATTGATAACGCAAGAGAACTTGTACGTTGGGCTCACGACCACCATAAAGGTGATGTATCAGACCCACTACTTGCTGGCAATAATACCATCATAGTCGCAAAAATTGCTAAAGAAACTCATGAAGGAATTGCTAAGGCAGAGGATGTAAGAGACCAACTTACCCCCATTGTGCGTAATGAGAAAAAGAAGGATAAGCTAGTAGAAAAAATGAAAGAAGCTCTTGAGAAAAGCAAAGATTTGCAAGCCATTGCCACTGCTACCAAAGGCAAAGTGGGTGTAGCAGATAATGTAACGCTTAGCAATACTTTCCTTGCCCAAGCAGGTAATGAAATGCTAGTAGTAGGTTATGCCTTTGCCATGAAAAATAATGAAACCAGCAAAGTGATAAAAGGTGAAAATGGTGCTTATGTAATTAAGGTAAAAACTACCACGAATATAGCAGCTCCAACCAAATACGACTCTGAACGCAATAACCAAATGCGTATGGAAGAAAGCAGAGCTACCAATGAGGCAACTTCTGCCTTACAAGAATCTGCCAAAGTAAAAGACATGCGCTTTTACCACTTCTAAAAATAACTTAATTTCAAATACACAGCCTCGCAGAAATGCGGGGCTGTTTTGTTTTGGGGAGAATACCGAGTTTAGTGAAGTTTTATAAGAATTGAATCCATCTCTTTGATATATGTTTTAACAACATCAGGAGTTTTACTATCAATATCAAGATGCCATCTTTTAACTACACCCTTTTCTTTGATTTCTATGTGGAGTCCACCTTGATCCATGCAGTCTGGGCAGCCAAAGGTGGTATTAGGATTATCTTTTAAATACTGCGGTAAATCTTTTTGAATTACAATAGCTAAATTATATTTATCCTGCGGTAGTTTAGTGTTTTTAAATTTTAAGGGAGTCGGTTGTGTGTATAAATAATAATCAAGGTCATCAGGATATAGATTTTTATTTTTGATTAAATAGAAATGAGCGCAATCACCTTGGCATTCCCCACTTGCAGAACCAAATGCAAAGTAGTCATTTGCAAGGGAAACGTCTTTTCTACAGAATGATAAAAAAATGATAAGAACAAGGAAAATAATTATCTTCTTCATAAAATTATTAACTATTTAATAGTTGTCAAATGTACCAATAAATTTCAAATTCCGAATTTCAAATTTCAAACTTGTTTTCAAATTGCTTTTCTCAAACGTAATTTGCGGCAAAATCTTATTATGCCTCAAACCAAAGAAAAAACTACTGCTAAAATAATGGATGGGTTTACCAAAGAAATTTGCCTAGAGTGGTATCAGCAAATGATGATGATGCGCCGCTTTGAGGAAAAGGCAGGGCAGATGTATGGGCAACAAAAAATAAGAGGTTTCTGCCATCTTTATATTGGGCAGGAAGCAGTGGTGGCAGGGATGATGACTGCCATAAAAAAAGGAGATAAAGTGATTACTGCTTACCGCGACCACGCACATGCAATAGCCATGGGAATAACCCCACGCGAGGTAATGGCAGAGCTTTACGGCAAATCAACAGGTTGCAGCAAAGGCAAAGGTGGTAGTATGCATATGTTCAGCAAAGAGCATGGTTTTTTTGGCGGGCATGGCATCGTAGGTGCGCAAATACCTATGGGCGCAGGGATTGCCTTCGCTGAAAAATATAAAGGCACAGATAATATTGCTATTTGTTTTATGGGTGATGGCGCAGTACGCCAAGGGGCATTGCATGAAACTTTTACTATGGCAATGCTGTGGGAATTACCTGTAATTTTTGTTTGTGAAAATAATAAATACGGCATGGGAACAGCAGTGGAAAGAACTACCAATGTTCCATATCTTTATAAAATTGCATCAGCCTATGATATGCCTGCAGCGCAGGTGGATGGCATGGATTGCTTGGCAGTGCATAATGCTTTTGCTGAGGCTGCGGATAGGGCACGAAATGAAAAAATCCCAACCTTTTTGGAGATAAATACTTACCGCTATAAAGGCCACTCCATGAGTGACCCTGCTAAATATCGCAGCAAAGAAGAGGTAGAAGAATTCCGCCATCGTGACCCCATTGATGCTATAGCAAATATTATCAAGCAAAAAGATTTTGCCACAGAGGAAGAACTTACCAAAATTGAAGATGATATAAAGTTAGTAGTGGAGGACTCTGTAAAGTTTGCAGAGGAGTCTCCATACCCTGATGCTTCAGAGATTTATAAGGATATATATACCCAAGCCGATTATCCATATCTGATGGATTAAAAAATTATCTTACTTTTGCACTCTTATTATTAAGAATTATTTTTACAAAAATGGAAACAGAGGAAACTAAACCCGAGATTAACGTACCCCACCACCAAAGAACCGGACTAGCCGGAATGATGGATAAAAACCGCAAAATGGTTACTTATCTTTTGGGAGGAATTATCATAGTGATACTTGGATTTTTTGGGTTCAAACAATTTTATCTTGAGCCACAAGAAGCAGAAGCACGCGTAAAACTTTTCAAAGCACAAAGGCTTGCAGAAAATGACTCCACCCTAACACTTGCCCTAAATGGTAAAGGAATGGACATGGGTTTTATAGCAATTGCTGATGATTACGGCATGACCAAATCCGGTAACCTTGCCCATTATTATGCGGGTTGTATCCTACTAAAACAAGGTAAATATGATGACGCCATCAGCCATTTAAAATCTTTCTCTAGCAAGAGTAAAGTATTTGGGCCATTGGCTTTGGGTGCTATTGGTGATGCCTATTGCCAACAAAAGAATTTTGAAGAAGCTGCCGATTATTATATGAAGGCTGCCCATAAAGATGACAACAGATTCACTGCGCCACGCTACTTTAGGAAGGCAGGTTTGGTGTATGAAGAATTAAAAAAATACAAAGAAGCTTTGGAAGCCTATCAGGTGGTTAAGGATAAATACGCCAACACCAATGAAGGTAACCAAATTGATAAGTACATCGGCAGGGCACAAGCCCATGTGGATGCTGAATAAGCAGCACTGATGGCTACTAAAAAAGAGGGAGGCACTCTTGCAGAAATCATTCTTTCTGATAAGCTTAAAAAGAAAAAGATTGGGATTGCTGTAGCCAGTTGGAACAAAGAAATTACTGGCAAACTCCTGAAAGGGGCAGAAGATTTACTTAAAAAACATGGTGTAGAAAACATCATCACCCATTGGGTGCCGGGCTCTTTTGAGCTGCCTATTGGCGCAAAATTTCTGATTGAGTTTGGCAATGCTGATACGGTGCTTTGCCTTGGTTGTTTGATAAAAGGTGAAACAGACCATTATCATTATATCTCTGAGTCGGTGGCGGTAACCCTAAACCAATTAGCAGTGATGAGTAGCAAGCCCATAATGTTTGGTGTGCTTACCGTAAACACGCAACAACAAGCAGAAGAAAGGGCAGGAGGTATTTATGGTAACAAAGGTGCAGAAGCCGCCGAAGCTGCACTGCAAATGCTGCAACTCAAAGAAAATATTATTGAGGAAAACAAACCCAGAAAGAGTATTGGGTTTGGCGGTGGGTAGTAGAAGATTGATTGCCCCGAAACAAAATATTCTTATACACCAAATTCCTATGACATGGTTTATGTCTTTACAAACCATTATTTATTCAGTTTCGTGAAGACACGAACCAAGGCGTTGGGGTTCCATTAATTTTTTTATTGAATTTTACTTCAGCCAGTTAATTAAATCTGCAAGCATGGCATTACTAATAGTATGTTCTTCTTGATATTCTTTGTAAGTAGGATTGATGTTTACGGTTTTCAAAAAAACATTTGCATCTCTGGCATATTGAATTGGCAATGTGTTGTCGTTTGTACCGTGTGATATAAAAACTTTGAGTGATTGCAGTTTGTCTTTGCTTGCCATGAGTGGTTTTATTTCTTCCAATAATCTTCCACTCATTACTGCAATTCCTTTTACTAAGTCAGGTCTTGTTAATCCAATGCTGTAACTCATAATTGCACCTTGGCTAAATCCGCACAAATAAATTTCATTGCTGTTGACTGAATATTTTTCTTTTATCTGCGAAATAAATTTTATTAATATGGTTCTGCTTTCTTCTTCTTGCTGAAAATTGAAAACTGGTTTACCTGTTGAGAAGTCAACCTGATACCATGCAAAACTATTTCCGCCCAAACTGATGGGTGCTCTTGCAGAAATTATCAAATATTTATCAGGCAATTGATTGGCGAATGAAAATAAATCTTCCTCATTGCTTCCTACCCCATGCAATAAAATTAGTACTGGTGGATGTGCTGTTTTTATTTTGGGCTCTCTTACTAAATATTTAAGAACGGTTGTATCGCTTGCGTTTATTATTGCTGTCATTGATGTGAGAAATAAAATGGTTGCTATTAAAATTTTCATTTTGAATTATGCTTTGTCAATTTTTACTGATGTCATAGTTAATGCACCACCAACTGCTTTATCGTTAAACAAAGTGATTTTTTCATTTTCTTCTTTCATCGCAAGTGCATACAACAATGGCAGGTAATGTTCGGGAGTTGGAATGGCTAAGTCAAACGCTTTGCCCTGCGAATTGAAATTGATAAGTGATTGATGGTCGCCATTCAAAATGTATTTTTTCATTTTCTCATTGGCTTCTTTTGCCCAGTCAAATGCGTAATCTACTGTGTTCAATTTATCCCATGCTACCAAACCAAGATTATGCACCATGTTTCCGCTTCCTATTATCAGCACTCCTTTTTCACGAAGGGATTTTAATTCTCTGGCTAACTCATAATGGTACTGCGGTGTTTGGTAATAATCCAAACTTAATTGAATTACCGGCACATCAGCATTAGGATACAAATGTTTTATCACACTCCATGCACCGTGGTCAAGCCCCCATTTATCATCCAATCCAATTTCAGTTTTTTTGATTAATGATTTTGTTTCTCTTGCTAAGTCTGGACTTCCGGGTGCAGGATATTGCACATCAAATAATGCTTGCGGAAATCCGCCAAAGTCGTGAATGGTCTTTGGCTTTTCCATGGCAGTTACAAAAGTTCCTCTTGTTTCCCAATGGGCACTCACGCATAAAATTGCATTTGGTTTTGGAATTGTTTTTCCGAGGTTTCTGAATCCGGTTACAAATTCATTTTCCTCAATGGCATTCATCGGGCTGCCATGTCCTAAAAATAGCACGGGCATTTTCTCTGTGCTGTTAAAAGGCGCGGTTATTTTATTCAGTTCATTCAGTTTCATTGCGGCTGCTGTTAATGGCAATAGTGCCAGTGATTTTAAAAAATGTTTCCGGTTCATTTAACTTATTTACCTAAGCCTATTTGGTTCATATAGGTTTGGTTATCCCAGAATAAATGTTCTTCTGTCATTGTCGTCTTTGCATCTGGACTATCATGAAATTTACTACTGTCAGGAATTGTCGCAAAAAACCTTTGAAGGTCGTTGCGAAATTGCCCATTGTAGTATTTGTCAAAGTCGTTCATTGTTTGTTTGTTTGTTTCTGCATTAGAGTTTGGTAGTTCAATTAAATACGCGAAACAAACTTACTACACCTTTCACTTTTTAAACGATGGCACTGCTCATAAACATTTCTGTATATTGTTATCCTTCTTAATTTTCATTATTTCATTTTTATTTCAGCAAAAGAAGTAAAACCATTTCCTAATTTTGAACAAAATCTGAGAAGAGCAGGATGGAAAACCCAACGCAGGTAAAATGCCCCAAATGTGGCACATTGGTAAATGTGGAGAGCATTATTGCGCACCGCATTGAGGAGAATTTGAAAAATGAATTCAACCAAAAATACCTTGACCTAAAAACTGTTATGGAGGGTGAGGTAAAGCAAAAGGAAATAACCCTGCAAAAGCAACAGGAGGAGCTGACCAAAAACACCGCTGCCTTTGAAACTAAGGTAAATGAAAAGGTAGCTTTGGAAGCTGCAAAGCAACAAAAGCAACTTCAGGAAAAAATATATGGGGAGTTTGAGATTCAACTAAAATCTGCCACTGCAGAGAATGCGGATAACAAAAAAAGGATTGATGAACTCAGCAAAGCAGCTATAGAAAATGAATCTCTCAAAAGGAAAAAGATGAACTCATCAAAAACCTTAATGACCAGATGAATGATATGAAGCGCAGGATAGAGCAGGGCAGTATGCAGCTACAAGGGGAGGTGCAGGAACTTGCTTTAGAGGAGTTGCTGCGTGAGCTTTTTGTCACAGATTTAATTGAGGAAGTGGGCAAAGGAGTTAAGGGTGCAGATGTGATACACTCTGTGCGGGATAGGTTTGGTAAAGAGTGCGGTAAAATACTTTACGAAAGCAAACGCACCAAGCATTTTAACCACGATTGGATTACCAAATTAAAACATGATAGCGTACTTGTAAAAGCAGATTTATTGGTGATAGTTTCCGAAACTTTGCCGGAGGGGATGGATAAATTAGACCTTGTAGAAGGCGTATGGATTTGTGGCTTTTATGATGTGAAAATGTTAGCGATAATACTGCGGGAAAGCCTCATAAAAATTAATCAGGCGTATACGGCGCAAGCTAATAAAGGAGATAAAATGCAGATGCTGTATGACTACCTCACCAGTACCGAATTTATTTTGCAGTTTAGGGCAATAACAGAGGGCTTTGTTTCGTTAAAGGAGAGTTACGAAAAAGAAAAAAATGCTATGCAACGTATCTGGAAAGAACGCGAAAAACAATTAGATAGAATCCTGCTGAACACCAATGAATTTATTGGCAGCATACAAGGAATTGCAGGTAGCTCTATCCCTGATTTAAACCAGATAGGTGGCGATAATTCACTTTTACTTGAATAAAAAAATGATGCATAAAAAAATAATTTTAACAGCCATTTTGGCTTTGGGTTTTCTGGCAAATGGATTCTCACAAGGTGTGGATTCTGTGAAGAAAGATGTTACCAATACTCCTTGGTATTTTACCATTGGGTTGGATTTTAAAGTGAGGAGTATCTATGGGAATTTCTATGACTCCTACAGTGGGGAAGGTTACTTTAACCAACACTATTATTGGATACAGAATGCCAGCACCAATAAGAAATTTTTAGAGGGCAATAAATCCTATTTTCCTAAGTTGGATTTCATGATTTCTAAATGGAGAAATTGTAGATTTGGAATGAGCTATAATACCGGCATTATCAGGGTAAATCCTAGTTCAGATAATGAGGTAGATTACTTATATCTTGCCATCAATGGTATTGCGGAATATCAGTATAATTTCAATAAAGTAACGCCGTATGAAGGCGGCTTTATTTACACCAGTTTGGCAGCAGGGCCTTACCGTTCTTCGGAAAATTTGGAAGGACCTGGAACAGAATTTTTTGCACAACTCCGCTTAGGAGGCGGCTACGAATACAAAGGTTTTATGGCAAAAGCTTTTATCAG
>JAPLCZ010000120.1 GCA_026391915.1 Bacteroidota bacterium
CACATGGACAAAACTACATTATTTACCGGACAGCCGGTTTTCAATCAATTATTATCCTTGATACCTAAAAGGATTTTAAAAGAGGTTATTAAAAAGCATCAATCAGATAGATATTATAAAAGATTCAAGACCTATGACCATGTGGTAACCATGCTCTTTACTACCTTTCATGGATGCAAATCTTTACGCGAAGTAACTACAGGAATGATGGCATGTACCACCCGATTAAATCATTTAGGTATCATTCACACCCCATTGCCGTGGTTGGTGGCACACCAAACACTTATTTCTATTCACTTTTTATTCCGTTTGGTGTGCCACCAACCGGGGCGGCAGGAATCGAAATCCATTTTATTTCGGTTTGATTTAAAAATTGATTTGATACATCTTCGAATTCGCTTTGATTTTCTTTAAGTAAATTTTCAAGGTCTTTTTCATTTAAACCTTCGCATGAAACCAAAAACAGAATGCAAATTACTAAGTTAAATAACCTCATCAATCTAATCTAATTTCTTATTCATCAGTTTCAAATTAGCAGTGCAGCCCAAGCATGACGCATAACTTATTTATATATGTAACAAAACTACATAAAGCCAAAGAAATGTGCAGGCTTTATGTAGGTTTCTATTTCCTATATCCGCACCAAAACTAATGTTTATTTTTATTTATGCCTATATACCTTACAGGTTTTTAAAACCTATCAGGTATAAAAACACCGGATTATTATGGGCAGGGCTTTGGCCTAAGTATAACCTTGCTATATTGCTAAAGTTTAATAGCATTACGCTATCTATAAATTCTATCTAAATACCTAATACAATACTCGTTATCTATTGCGTAATGTAAAAAAATAGTAGCGTAATGATAAATAATTATTGCGCTATACTAAAAATTATCAGCGCTATAAAAAAATAAAATAGCGCACTGCAATTTTTAATCATATCAACAAAAAATAAAGTTTGCCGGTAGCTTTAAATAATTTTTTTGGTGGTTTTATACAGCAAACTGATGCTTGGGGGTGGTTTATGGCTTTTGGGCGTGTAAAATTATCTCAACAAAAAGCTTGGATTTATAAAAAGGGTTTATATTTGCCTCGGATTCTTATATAGAGTTCCTGTTAAAAATTCTTATAAACCACTTAAAAACAAGATTTTGGCTAAACAAAAAGAAAAGAGGACATATCATTTTAGTGATGGTTACCTCATCCAACGCACTGATTCGCTAAAAGACTCACTTACTAATGATATTGGTGTGCTTGCCACTTTTGGGGCGGATGCCCCTGCTATTGCGGCGCTTACTCCATTAAAAGTGGCCTTTGATGCGGTGGGGTTGGATGATACTTTTATGGGGCAAATGATGCAAAAACGCGATTTGCGGGATGCTGATTACAATATTTTGTATCTGGAGATGACGGATATTTTAACTAAAGTGGAGAGGCGCTGGAAGGAGAATCCATCATCTATGGTGCGGGAATTTGGGCTTGCTGGCAGCATGAGTGCAAGCAATGCTATTGATTTGCTGCAAAGAGCTAAATCATGCAGCAAAGCACTAACTGCCCATCTGGGTGATTTGGGAGGTTTTGCGATAACTGCCCCTTATATTACTGCCTTTAATGCTAAAAAAGATGCGCTGGATGCATCTATCACCAATTATGATGATGCCGTAACATTGCGTGGCAATAAAACTTCTGAGAGGATATTGGCGGGCAATGCGCTATATGCCGAGGTGATGAGCCTCGCCAAAATTGGGCAGGGCTATTGGGCACCGCGTAATGCTACTAAATATGAGGAGTATGTAATTAATGAAAGCGCACCAGTGCCAGTGCAAAATGCTGCCGTAAGCGTAAACCCTACCGAAACGGGGGAAATAACTACTTTAACAGGTATTGGGGCAGATACTAGTATGCTATGGGATGCGCTTGCAAGCGTATTGCCTGGCGGGCTTGCCCAAATTTGGTGGGGCAATGATATTGCGGAAACCCCGCCGCCACCTTATCATTTTGACCTCCCCGGCGGCAGCCCTGTGCAAAACCATATAGCTGGGGATTTTGGCTATGACCCTGTGCTTAATAACCGCCTTTTTGTGCGCAACAATGGCACTGATATTATTGCAGTGCATGTGAGGGTGAATGGGTAATTATTAATTAAGAATTAAAAATTAATAATTATCTCGCCATGGTTCGTGTCTTCACGAAACGGGGCGCAGCTCAAAATAATTTTCGCCACAGATTACACAGATTAATTTATTTTTTAATCTGTGTAATCTGTGGCGATTTTGTTTAGCAATAAATCTATGGTAGAAACCCATATTAAGCACCATGTGTATTGCCACAATTAAACTAACAAATCTCCATTCTTTCTTTTTTCTTCTGACAACTGAAAACCGACAACTGACAACTTTTTATTGCCAACTGACATCTTTGTTCTAATTTTGAACCGTTAACAAAATTAACTATTCTGCAATTGAACTATGGCAGCTAAGCAAGAAGACAAACGTAACCGCATTATAGAACTGATGATGGAGATTGGGCCACTGCTTAAGCGTAGCCTCATTCACCCCGATGTGGAGTTTGACCTAAGTAAAACACATTTCCCATTATTACATATATTGCAGCGCCACGGCAGCCTGCCCATGAGTGACATTGGCAAAAGGTTGCACACTAGCAAACCCCACATCACCATGTTAAGTGATAAATTGATTAAGGAGGGACTGGCAGAAAGGGAGGCATCAGCAGAGGATAGAAGGGTAATCAACTTAAAGCTTACTGAAAAAGGTAAAAAGCATATCTCCGGCAGGGTAAAAGAAGTCTCCAAAGCCATGAACCTAAAGTTGGCAGAATTGCCAGATGCAGATACAGAACTCCTGTTTCAATCTTTGGAAAACATCAAACAAATCATACAAAAACTAAAATAAAACCCCACCACAAAAACCTGATACAATGACTTTACACACGTTAGAAAAAAAACAAGTAATCTGGGTGATGATTGGCGTAATGCTTGGCGTTTTGCTGGCAGCCCTTGATAATACTATTGTAGGCACTGCCATGCCCAGCATCATCAAAAACCTCAACGGCATGGAGTATTACTCTTGGCCTTTTACCTCTTATATGCTTTGCTCAACTATTGTTATCCCCCTCTCTGGTAATTTGGGTGATATGATAGGGCGAAAAGCAGTTTACATCAGCGGTATCTTAATTTTTATCATTGGCTCTATCCTTTGTGGCCTCTCTCAAACCATGATTCAATTGATTATTTTCAGAGGGATACAAGGAATTGGTGGCGGTATAGCACTTAGCAATGCCTTTGCAATTGTAGGTGAGATTTTCACCCCCCGTGAACGTGGCAAATACATGGGTGCAGTAGCTTCTATGTTTGGTTTAGCAAGTATACTAGGTCCATCTTTAGGTGGTTACATCACTGATACTTTTAGCTGGAGGTGGATATTTTATATCAATATCCCGTTAGGGATTATTGCATTAACAACAATGTATTTTGCATTGCCAAGCCATAAACCCGAAGAGAAAAATAATAAGTTTGATTGGGCAGGACTGACCATGTTTATCCTGAGTATGGTGCCCCTACTCCTTGCGCTTAACTGGGCAGGTAGAGAATATGAGTGGGAGTCCGTAACTATTATTGGGTTATTAGTAGCTGCAGTTGTGTTGATGGTTGGTTTTGCCATGGTTGAGAGGAGGGCAGTGAATCCTTTAATTCCCCCTTCATTATTCAAGAATGATATTTTTAATGTGAGCCTTGTTGCCATCTTTATGAGCAATGTGGCATTCTTTAGCGCGGTAATTTACCTACCCCTCTTTGCACAAATGGTAATGGGAAAATCAGCATCTGGCACTGGTACGGTTATCACCCCTATGATGTTGAGTTTTGTGGTTGCAGCTATCTCTACAGGGCGCATTGTTTCCGCTACTGGTAAATATAAAATCATTGCAGTAAGCGGATTTATAGTGGCACTTATTGGTTCCATCATGACGGCACAACTTAATGAGACTTCCGGTGATGGACAACTCATCCTTTGCATGATTGTAATGGGATTAGGATTGGGTGCAACCACTCCCGTATTCAATCTTGCGGTGCAAAATGCATTTCCTCAAAAACAAATAGGTACAGTATCCGCATCTATACAATTTTTCAGGAGTTTGGGAGCATCCATTGGGGCGGCGGTATTGGGTTCCGTATTCCAAAGCAATATGAAGAATAAAATGGCAGAGCAATTTGCCAAACTTCCTCCAATGCCCGGCGGGCATGGTGCCCCACAAGGTGGCGATATGATGAAAAACGTAATGAAAATGCAAAACCCAGAGGTGATGAATAAAGTCTTTGCATCCATGCCTCCACAAATGGCAAATACAATTAAAGGGTTTATTAAAGTGGCACTTACTGCCTCTGTGCAGCAAGCATTTTGGATTGCTGCAGGCACTATAACAGTGGGAACCGTTGCTGCATTTATGCTTCGTGAAATTCCTTTAAAAGATAGGATTGACCACGGCGAAGGAGGAGAAGGCGGCGCTGCTATGAGCATGCCTGATTAGGAAAGAAATGAATAGTTTATTAAACCTCGTAGGTCTTAAAGACCTACGAGGTTTTTTTCTTTTTTAGCGGGATGATTTCCTCTACAATAAAGGCGTAGGCAATGTATTCGCCACGGTTTTCATCGCTGTCATCCGCAGAGAAATCTTCGTCATCCTCTTCATCTTCATCATCGGTAAGTTCAAAGAGGGTGGTTTCCAAGCGCAGGTTATAAATCTCCTTTACATTGATAGTAGAGGGTATGGGCATTTCTTCTTGTTCAAGCTTTTCTGCAAGTGCAGTGGCAATAGGATTTGAAATAGATTTCATGCTGCGAAGGATTACATTAAGTTGGTCAAACCCCAACCCAAAGGTGCAGAAATATTCCTCTTCATAATACATTACCCGAGTATAAAGGGTGATGTCGTCTGTTTCATCAAACAGGATTTCATCAATAATAAAATGCTCAAAAATAAAGCTATGGTCTCTGCCAAATCGTATCCCTAAATCGTCCATCAATTTTTAAAAATAATATACAAAGGTACGGAGGAAGAAATTTGGAAATACAGAAAAAGACTATGACTATAAATTTCAACTGAGAGTTGAACAATGCTTTATCTCTTGGCGGAAATGCCTGCGCAAATTTTAGTTTTTAGGAATTAATTCAACCTTGCCAAAAAATAATTTTATGATTTTAATCAGAACAAAAAATCATGAACAATAAATACCTTTGGAGAAAATTATACAACAATGGATAAACACGATTTACACCACGATTTCCCTGAGTTAGGAGAGAAGATTCATGAACTTAAAATCTCGGATGCGCATTTTAAAAAGATGTTTGATGAGTACCATGAATTAACCAACACAATCCATAGCATAGAAACCGGCGCAGAAGCTACTTCTGATGAAGTGCTAAATGAATTTAGAATGAAAAGAGTACATCTTAAAGATGCTCTTTACAATATTTTAAGAAAGTAAGAGAGGGGTGCGTTAATTACACCAATACATCCTTCTTCACAAACCTATTACTGCCCACCCAAAGGCAAACAATGATTGCCACCACTGCAAGGCTACAGTTAGGGATGGAAAGGGTATTTTCATTCACAATATCAGCACCTTTAAACCAGTCAAAAGGGGAGATATATTTGATGAATTCCAAGGAGTCTTTTAATGAGATAACCACTTGCAACAGATAGGCTCCCAACACCAACCCTACTGCCGTCCGACTTTTGGTATAGATAGATGAAAGCAAATAAGCCGCAGCACCAAAAAACATTGCCCCAAGCCATAATGCAGTGCAAATAAGAAATAAAGGCTGCACAGTATATCCTACTTTAATAAATACCGCAAACGCAACCCATGAGGCAAAGAATGTTACCGCTAAGGAGGTGGTTAAATAGAGTATTGCTACACCCAATTTGGTTTTGATGATAGTACTTCTATTCACAGGCAAAGAGAAGAGAAACTCTGCGGTTTTATCTGTAAATTCTTTGGATACTATGCTTGCAAACATGCTTGCCGCATAAATACTAAAGGTTAGATACATATAGGAAAACAATATAGCGTAAATACCAAGTGGACTCCCGAAATTCAACTTCTCCATCCCGAATGCAATTTGCAAAGGTTTGGGAACTTTCATGTTCAGAATCTGTTGCATATCCGCGCCCATTTTTGGGGTGAGGGCAATAATATAAACGGAAAGCGCCACACCAATTGTAGTGCAGATAATAAATGCTTTTAGATTAAGTTTCAGTTCTCTTTTAAATAGCATCATCTAATTTTTGTTGTTAAAATAATGCATAAAAACATTCTCCAATTCAGGCTCTTCAATATGGATGGATGTTACTGAAACAGTATTGAGGAGTTTGATTAAATCATCCGCTTTGCCGGAATACATAAAGTGATAAGTATTGCCATCCTGTTGCAAACCCGCCACGCCATTAAGTGATGAAAAATTAACCTCTGTTGTGGTTTCCAGCCGCACTGTTCTATAACCAATATTTGTGAAATCAGCAGCAGAAGTTTCTTTAATCATGCTGCCATTTTTGATTAATCCAATACGTGTACACACTTTCTGCACCTCCGCCAGCACATGGGATGAGAAGAAAATTGTAGCCCCATTCTTTTGTTCTTCTTGCAAAAGCTCATACAAATTGGTGCGGATAACAGGATCCAATCCATTAGAGGGTTCATCCAAAATTATGAGCTTGGGTTGGTGAAGCAGGGCACAGGCAATAGCAACTTTTTTGCGGTTACCAAATGAGAGTTCCTCAAACTTTTTATGTACATCAATCTCCAGCACATCCACCAGTTTTTTAATGCGTTCCGGTGCTTTTATTTTGTGAAAACTCTCCGTGAACTTAAAGAGTTCAGCCACCCGCATATCATTATACATAAAGCTCTCTGAGGATACATAACCAGTTTGCTTTTTAATAGCAACATCATCTTTTGTTGGTGATAACCCCAGCACAGTAACACTCCCGCTTTGCATTTGAATAAAGTTAAGCAGTAACCTGATAGCGGTAGATTTCCCTGCGCCATTAGGCCCAATGAAACCATAAATCTCCCCCTGATTAACATCAAGGGAAAGATTATCAAGCGCCTTATTAGCCCCGTAATACTTGGTTACATTTTGTATTTGGATAGCAGGGCTCATTGGGCAAAGGTAGAAGAATTGCGAATCATCGGCAACCCTTCGGCAAACTGCCAATGACAAAGTCCTTT
>JAPLCZ010000106.1 GCA_026391915.1 Bacteroidota bacterium
TGTTGGTAATTTAAGTAGACCGAAAAAGTTATTTCCAAATTTTTTTCTGAGCTATGAAGGGCTCAAAAAAATTTAGAATAACTTTTTCTACTTACACACTTTGAGGGATAGTACCGTTTTTTTGTTCAAATTCCCCCAAAACCTGTTCTCCCTTTCCCAAAACTTGAACAGGTTTTCACAAAAGGAGAACACCTTTTCACAAAAGGAGGTCTCCTTTTTACAAAACTTGAACACCTTTTCCGAGAAGGGGAACGCCTTTCCATAAAAGGAGAACACTTTTTCCCACAAGGAGAACAGGTTTTCCCACAAGGAGAACAACTTTTTGAATTCCGCGTTCACTTTGTGCTTTGGGGGGTAGGTAATTTTATTTTCTTGTTTCTAATGCCATAGTTGCTGGCACACCACAACATAAATTTAACCTACAAGATTTTAAAAACCTTGGAGGTTTACCAACATTAAACATTAAACTCTTCCTCCCCGTTTGTACTTTTGCACTGCCATGCCGCAGAACACTATAGTATATCGTATATGATACCCAGAAGTTTGTAGAATTCCGCGATAAGGTGCGCGGCATAGAGCCAGATGGCTACCTTGCCATGACCATGGATGAGGTAATTACCTTTTATGTAGCGCTGGATTTCTCTTGCAAATTCTTTGTAAGTGGCGCGGGGGATGCCTACCGTGAACATTTTATCACAACCCAACTTGGCAATGAGGAGGATTTTGAAGAGGTGCGCACCAGCTACTTGCAACAAGCTACTTTTATTATGAAAGATTTGGAAGCCAATTATGCAATTGTGCATGAAAGGTTCAAAAGGTCAATGGAAAAATTAGCTACTTATGAAGTTGAGTAATCACTATGTTTACTATGCCTATTCCATTTAAACAACCTAGTAGCTTAGTAAAACTATCCCGAAACAAATTCGGGACAAGTCGTAACTACGTGGTTAAAGTTTCCAGCCCAAGTTGGTTAAGAAACTTTGCTGTTATTTGTTTGATTTGCATTGCAGGGAGCCTAAAAGCACAAGGCACTTTTACGTTTGATTCTGCCTCTGCCATGTTTAACAAAGGACGCAGTTATTATTCTCAACAAAACTATGATAGTGCAGATTATTGCTACACACAATTTCTGCAAAAATATCCCGGAGATACTGCCGCCATTTTTAACAGAGCCCTTGCCAGGAGGGATAATAAAAAGTGGGATGCAGCGCTGGAAGATTACAACAAATTAGTATTGCTTAGGCCTACTGATGGCAATTTGTACAACGATATGGGGGTGGCAAAATTTAATCAAAAAGATTATAAAGGGGCAGAGGAACAATTCACCAAAGCATTAGGATATATAACCAAAAACCCTGAAATTTGGTACAACAGGGCAGTTTGCTTTCGCAATCTCTATAATAATGATAGATATCTGGAGGACTTGGGTGTGGTAATTTCCCTCAAACCAGATTATGCAGAAGCCTATTATGATAGAGGGATAGTTTATTACAACCGCCGCATGACGGCAGAGGCGCTTGCAGATTTTGATAAATTAGTGGCATTGAAACCGAGGTTTCCGCAGGGGTATTATAACCGTGGTATGCTGAAAAGAATCTCAGGAGATTTTCATGCAGCCCTAATTGATTTTGATTATGCCCTTAGGCTAAATGAAAAATACCCCGAGGCGCTTTACCGCCGCGGCACCTCCTACCATGATGTTGGGGATAGGCAGTGTGGCTGTATTGATTGGCAGAAAGCAAATGCTTTAGGTATTGAAGGGGCAAAAAATCTTTTTGAAACCTTTTGTAAAGATGTGGATTTAAACCCTCCAGGGGCAAATTACAAATACACTGTGCCACGCCAAACCCCCACACAAAATCAAAGAAGCAGAAAAAGAAAATAATAATATCCATGCAGCAATCCAATCTATTAGATAAACTCCCCCACATCCGCGCCTTTGTGTTTGATGTGGATGGTGTAATGACCGATGGCTCCCTCCTACTTTTAGAAGACGGAGAATGGCTGCGCACCATGAACATAAAGGATGGATATGCCATCCGCCACGCAGCAGATGAAAGGTATCATATAGCAGTAATTTCTGGCAGTGGAAGTGAGGCAATCCGCAAACGGATGGAGGCATTAGGAGTGCAAGATATTTTTATGCTTAGTGAAAACAAACTTAGCGTTTATGAAAAATTTCTATTAGATAAAGGCATACACACCAATGAGGTATTATATATGGGTGATGATATACCCGATTTAGAAGTAATGAAGGCAGCTGGTATAGCTGCTTGCCCAGCAGATGCAGTGGAAGAGGTAAAACAAATTGCAGATATTGTTACTTTAGCAAGCGGTGGAAAGGGGTGCATTAGGGAGGTTATTGAGATGGTGTTAAAGGCACAGGATAGGTGGCTTAAATCTTAAAAAGCATGGCAGTACTGCTAAGGCTTATCCGCTGGAAAAATTTAATTATCATACTGCTTTGCCAGCTTTGTGTTTTCTTCTTTTTAAGGGAAAGTTATTGCAGTTTTCACTTTGATTTTAGGATAGTATTTCTATTCCTTAGCACCGTACTTATAGCAGCATCCGGTTATATTATTAATGATTATTCCGATTTGAAAATTGATGCTGTAAACAAACCTGAGAGCATAGTGGTAAGCAGGTATTTATCATCAAGGCAAACCCTTTTGTTCTATTTTATTTTTAATGTAGTGGGGGTTAGTCTTGGGTTTTATCTCCACTACAAATTGGGAATAATAGATGTAATAGTCGCGTGGCTTCTTTGGCGATATTCAGTTAGCTTTAAGTATAAACTTTTTATTGGCAATTTAATAGTGGCTGCCATGCTTGCCCTCTCTCTTTTAGTGGTTGACTTTCCCTTTAAGGACATCATGAGAAACTGGTTGATATTCTATTCCAGCTTTGCCTTTTTAACCGGCCTAATCCGCGAGATTATTAAAGATGTGGAAGACCAAGAAGGCGATGCACTATATGGTTGCAGAACTATACCTATTGTTTACGGAATTTATAAAACTAAAATCATCCTCAACTACCTGATGCTGGCTATGGTTGGGCTATTGGTTTTTGTGATTGGCTATTTCTGTTATTGGCGGGATTGGATGTTTGTATCTTACCTTAGCACCTTTGTTCTTTTGCCAATGGTTTATACCCTTTGGCTCAGTAGTAAAGCAGATACAAAAAAAGATTTTACTAACTTAAGCAGACTCATAAAACTAACAATGGTAATGGGAATACTAAGTATGGGCTTACGTGCCCTCAATTGCTAAGGGAAATTACATCCTTATACTTTCTTCCGGGCCAGAGTAAATAACCACAGTTCCGCAAACCAAATCATGCAGAGTTTGTTTTTTATCTGTCCATCTTGCCATTAAAAATCCAACAAATAATATAAATGCTGAGAATAACTTAGCGAAAAAACGAAGGGAAGCACGGTCAAAACTTGCGGTTTCTTCAGTCAGGGTAACTACCTTTAAATCCACTGCAATTTTGCCAATAGTTCCGTTGCGGTCAGAGCTTTCCAAAAGTGCAAAATAAAGCCAGGCTACCACCACTCTTGCCATATAATAAATTACCCATGAAAATCCAGGAAACGCATTGTTATAAATCCCAAAAATAGGCATTCCTAAAACTGTTGCAAGCACAGAATATGGAATTACCAAAACAAGGCAATCAATTACCAATGCAAAAAACCTTCTGCCAAATGTGTCATAAACTAATTCATGTCTGCGGTACTGAAAATCCTTGGATTTTTCAAAAGGTTCCTCCATTATTTTTATAATATTAGTTGCGCAAATTAGGGTTTAATTATTTTGCAACTATGGCTTCATAGATATTTATTTGACCAACCTATTCAAAGCCTTGATAAAAAGCCTTTGCTCTCTTTTAGTTCTTGTTGTGCACAACCATTATTCTTAATCACCTGTTTAACTATTCACCCTTTCTGCCTAATTTTGTACACTATAAAAATGGCTGATACTACCCTGCAATTCCGTTCTGCGCTTATTTCTGTTTACCATAAAACAGGCTTGGATGACATCGTTAAAAAACTACATGCGCTTGGTGTAGAGATTTACTCCACCGGTGGCACTTATGATTTTTTAGAGAATCTTGGCATCCCCGCCCATAAAGTGGAAGACCTCACCTCCTACCCTAGCATCCTTGGCGGCAGAGTAAAAACCCTGCACCCTAAAGTATTTGGGGGGATTTTAGGTAGAAGGGAAAACACAGGTGACATTGCAGAAATGGAACAATGGGAAATCCCCAATTTTGATTTGGTAGTGATAGACCTCTACCCTTTTGAGGAAACGGTGCAATCAGGCGCAAGCCCTGCTGATATTATTGAGAAGATTGATATTGGTGGCATAAGCCTGATAAGGGCGGCAGCAAAAAACTTCAACCATGTGGTGTGCATCCCATCTCAAAACCATTATGATGTATTAAATAAAATGTTGATGGATGGCGGCAAAAGCACGTTGCAGGAAAGACAAAGCCTCTCAGCAGATTCTTTTGAGATAAGCAGCCGCTATGATTTTGCTATCTGGAATTATCTATCAGGCGGTAGCGTTACCCCCCTTAGGTATGGAGAAAA
>JAPLCZ010000123.1 GCA_026391915.1 Bacteroidota bacterium
GGGTTAAATTGTTTTGAGGGTGGAGTCACCATTTGAGATAAATCATTATAACCCTTGTGTCTTTAATAAGTAAGTTATAATCATATTGAATTCACTTAGACTAAAGTTTTCAACACCATAATTTATATAACTATTTAATTCCTTTAGGGTTTTAATTTTCACAAAATCAAACTCTTCTTTAGGCCTCTCATTTATCATAACTATTACATTCCTGATTGGGATTTTCTTGTCACCCCAATGATGCTTATCCATCCTAATTTCTTTGGTTTGTCGTGCTTCATTCAGTTTAATATATAAAGCAAGACTAGTCCTCTTAACTTGCTTAACGGGTGACCTTAAATCCAAAGAATCAATTGATTTTTTACTCCAATTTTTAGTCTCCAAAATAAAGATACCTTTGGTTGAAACTAAGAGGTGATCTACTTGAATTGAATAAATTCTATCATTCTCATTTTTATTAAATATAGGAGGATTGAATTCTAAACTAAAGTCATTGATAAGTACAAAGTCGTCTGAGAGTTTACTAATTTCCTTTACGACTAAGTCCTCACCTATTGCACCGGAAACTAAAAAATATAAATCATCCACTGTCTTCTTTATATAATCCAATTTTTTGATAGTAGAATCACTTCTCTCAAAAGCTAGGACAGACCCATTTGTTAATAATAAGTCCATCCCTCTTATGTCTTTTGATAGTTGGGTTTCAATATTCCAAACTTTACTTAAATGATTATCTTGGAAGTTTTTTCGTAAAATATAAAGTCTGAATTCCTGAAATTTGAGAATTAAACCGAAGGTGATTTTATGCATAAAACTTCTTTCAGTCAATAATCGCAAATTTTCAATTTCCTTCCTGCGATAATTTATTATTGGACTAGTTTTCTCAGTTGAGTTTGCTTTAAGATTTTCAAGTTCCAATTTATTTTTTTCAATACTTGCCTTCAAGATTTCTATTTCATTTTTGATACTTTCTTTTTGGAATGCAATTGCCGCATCTTTCTCCTTCTGATAGTTTTTTAAAAAATAATCAATCTCCGACAAAGAGTTAAACCTAGTAATATTCTTTGCATTTAACTCTTGACGCAATTTCTTCAGTGATTCTATTTTTCCAAATTCTCTAGCCATAATGTTTACTTCTTATACCCAATCCTCCTCCTCTTGTCCGTTAGGTCCTTTTTCTTTCTCTCTGCCAAAAGCAGGTTTAGTACTTCATAAACGTCATCAAATTTTTTGTCGTGATGTTGTTCTATCCTTGCCAATTCTTCTGCTAGTTCTTTATAAGTAAGTGCGTATTGCCGTATTAAAACAAAGGCTCTCATAATAGAAATATTTACTTCAATGGCTTTGTCAGATTTTAGTATTCCGCTTAGCATGGCTACACCTTGTTCTGTAAAAGCATAGGGTAAATATCGCCTGCCGCCATAACTTGAGATCACAATTTGTGATCTCAAGTTATCCAATTCTGGCTCTGTCAATTCAAACATAAAATCCTCAGGAAACCTTTTTATATTTCTTTTTACTGCTTGGTTTAAGATTCTGGTTTCCACTTGGTAAAGTTCTGCTAAATCAAAATCAAGCATTACTTTTAGCCCTCGCATTTCGTGTATTCTTTTTTGTATTAGTAGTAGTTGCATGCAATCATTTAAAGTTCAAATTTAACTTGAGGACGCAATTTGTGACCTTAGCGAAATACATTATTTTTCATTTGGTTTGCGCAAAGGGTTACTTGAAAAAGCTAATCATAAAAATCCTTTAATCACAGAAATCATAGTTCAGACAACCTCCTTAAAAATCCACCTTATAATAAAACAACGGCAAGAAACCGAGTTGGTATTCGGGGATGATGGGATTTGTTTTTGGGTTGCGTGGGTCGGGGGCATAGGTAAAGCCCAGCAAGTTTTTTTGCCCTGTTAGGTTTACCAAATCAATAGCAATTTCATGGGTCACTTTTTTGGCGTTGTACTTATAACCAATCTTTAAATCTGTACGGAAATAATTGGGATATTGGAACTCGTTTCTCTTACTATCTGAATACACAATGTCTTGTAATTTTCGGGTAGCTGGGGTGTCTACAATTCCATATCTACGTCCACCGGCATAGGTGATTTTTGCACCCAAAGTAATCGTGTTGTTTCCAAAATAAAACTCACGACCTGCCAAAAGATTGGTGGCATAAACGCCATTAAAATCTGTGTTGTGCAAGATGCCATCACTGCCTTTGTATTTGCTGTCATACACTGAGGCGGTGAACATTAAAAAGTAATTATGACTGAATAATTTCTCCAAAGTAAGCTCAGCACCTTGGTTATATCCTGTGCCCTTATTGGTGAGGCTATCCGGGAAAAAGCGGCTAAAAGCAGAACCCTGATTAAGCACTGAAAAAGAAGTTTTACCCACAGCATCTACTGGGATATTATTCAGAGATTGGTAATAAATTTCTGAATGAAGACGCAAATCTTCTAGCAGTTTATTATCATATCCCAAAACAAAATGCTGGCTTTTGCTGAAGTCAAGATTTTTGTTGTAGGTGCGGTTTGTATTCCCCTCTGCATGGATAAAATAAATGTAAGAAGGCAACATTTGGCTATGCATTCCATAGGCTAAACTCAGGCTTTGGTTGGGGGTAAAACTCCATTTTAATCCGGCACGCGGCTCTATGGCGTAGTGGTTATTAAGGGTGGAAATCATCCCATGCAAGCCAGCGGTGAAAACAAGATTTTCCAACAAATAATATTTGTAAGTGATATAAGGTTGCAGCAGCAAAGCATTGCCTTTATAATCCCATCTGTTTTGGAAATGGAATTTGCCACCCGTATCAAAAACTTTAATGCTATCCAAGAAATTATAGAAATATTCTGTGGCGGTAAATCCTGCTTTTAAGGATTGCCTCCCACCAATTCGTTTACTAATAAACCAAGAAGCACCCGCCCTATCCTCATTAAAATTATATCCTAAAAAAGGTTTTACAGGAATTATTTTTCCTGTGGAGTCGCGATATAAATCATGGTGTGCCGTGCTATTGCTTCTGCTATAACTTAGGGTAAGTTTGGTGTAAGTGGTAGTGTTGAAAATATGGCTGTAAGTTGCCGCAACCGTACCCATAGAAGTGTTGAAATATTGGTCGCGGTCTTTCTGCGCATAGATGTCTTTTGGGTAGGCAGTATCTCCACTCACCAAAATAGCAATGGTGCTAAAACCACCAATTCCCCAAAGACTAATATTGTCATTTTTACCTAACGGGAAATTTAACCTGAATGCCCCATCCTGATATTTAGGAACTGCATCTGTACCTATTTTTATATTCAAAGCATTAAACAATTGAAAGGTGGAATAACGATACATAGCAAGGTAGCTAGAACCCGTTTTTTTGTTGATAGGTCCTTCACCAGTTAGCTCTGTACCCAACAAACCAAGCTGCCCTGTGAACTCATGTTTTTGGTTATTGCCATTGCGCATTTTGAGGTCAAAAACTCCAGCGTTTCCATTGCCATAATCCGCAGGAAAAGCTCCAGTAATAAAATCAGAATTATCCAATATTTTATTGTTGAGAATGCTGAGTGCGCCACCCGTTGTACCCGGCACGCTAAAGTGGTTTGGGTTGGGGATATCCACATCATCCAATCTATACAAAACACCCAATGGAGAATTACCCCTAACCACAATATCATTGCGGCTATCATTAGCACCTTGAACCCCTGCAAAGTTGGATGCCATGCGGGCAGGGTCACTGCGGCTACCAGCATAGCGGTTGGTTTCTTCCACAGTAAAAACTTTAACGGAAACTAAGCCCATTTCATTTTTCACTTTGCCTTTATTGTTGCCTGTAATTACAACCTCTTTTTGGGTAACAACATTGGGTTCCATCTGTATATTCAACACAACTTCTTTCCCTGAATTCACAATAATCCCTGCCATAGAATAACGCTGATACCCAAGATACATAGCAAGTATTGTAAACCTGCCAAGGGGTATTCCTTCCATCCTAAAAACGCCATTTAAATCTGTGGTTACTGCCTGCACCATATTGCTATCTTTCATCAAAATAACAGTGCATAATTCCAGCGGTGCATGAGATTCTTTGTCTATCACCATACCTCTTACAACCTGCGTAGGTTGTTGTGCCATTGCCATAGCCGGCAACAAAAAAACGAACATTAAAATTCTAAAAAAGGTTTTCATTTTGTTTGGTTTTTATAGTTTAATTGCTTCATCAATCATGTCAAAAAATTCTTTGTTGGCGTTGCCTTGCGGTGCACCTCTTATCTCGCCAAGCCGTACAATAATAATTCGTTTTTCGGGGATTACAATTACCCATTGCCCAAGGATACCACGCATATAAAATATCTTGTGGTCTTTATAATTTTCCAGCCACCATTGGTAGCCGTAATAATCTGTTTTGTTGCCGTTTTCATCAGGCAACATATTAGGGGTAATGCTTTGTTTAACATAATTCGCAGACACAATTTTTTGCCCATTCCATGAACCGCTATCAAGATATAATTTGCCAAAACGGGCAAAGTCTTTGGCACAGGCATTAAAGCAACAATAGGCTTTTTCATGACCATCTTTATGGTCAAGACTCCAGAGGGCATCGTAGTGGGCACCTATCTTTTGCCATAGTTTTTCTGAGGCATATTCTGCTACTTTTGTGCCTGTGGCTTTCTCCAAAATAAAAGCGAGAAGTTGGGTATCACTTCCTTTGTAATTGTGTTTTGTGCCGGGCTCTGCTACCACATCAAGGCTGGCTATTAATTTTTCTAAATCAGCACCATAATAGGCCTCTGTAGTCACAGAAAAAAGAGAAGCATACGCCTCATCCCAATTCAAGCCGCTGCTCATCATTAGTAAGTGGCGGATGGTGAGGTGGGCTTTCATTCCCGTTTTAAAAGAGGGGATAAAATCACTAACGGGTTCATCAAGTCTTTTTATTTTTCCTTCATCTAAGGCAACACCTACCAACATCCCAATAATAGTTTTTGCCATTGAAAAAGAGTTGGAAATTTCTTTACCTGTATAACCTCTTCCATATTTTTCGTAAAGCACAGAATCGTTTTTAATGATTAAAAATGAAGTTGTGTGGAGGCTATCCAACTCCTGCAAGAGCTGTTTGGAAAGTTGAATTTGATTATAATTTTTTGCCATTGCCCAAGGCTGATGAACACCTGCTTTCACCAATCTATTTTCAAAGATTTTGTAGTCATCTATGTTTACGTAATTATAGATAAGGGCTTTGTAAATATATGTTTTGCCAGAGATAAGTATGGCAAGATTGGCAAGAATAAGGAGGGATAATACTGCATACATTACCCACTTTAAAACAGCTTTTATTTTCATGATGGTTTAGATTTAATGAGGCAAATCTAAACGCCCCCGCAAACAAAAAATTATTAATTTTTCAGGAGGGGTTTTGGAGATTGGGAGAAATTGAGAAAAGGGTTACTTCTCCTATAATAAAAGTCCAAAAGTTAATCCCACTCCATAAGGACTCCAATAAGAAGGTTTTTTTGAAAAGTATAAGGTTACCGTTTCATAAGCACTTAATGAAGTTTGAAAAAACGGAGTTAATCTGAAGCCAAGTTTATCTGAAATATCGTATTGAAAAGAAAGGTTTGTTTGAGTTGAGTATAATATTCTATACCTTGTATACGGGGGGTTAAGTATCCCGGCATCAATTGCAATTTCAGGGTTGAATAATTGGGAGAAATTTATTGAGTATTTAGCATGCCTAAGCAAATCATAAGACAGTCCGATATATGACCCTATAAAGGATTCAACGAAAGAATAGGAATAGGGAGAATAAGTGCCAGCACCATTATTAATTAATCCCTTTTCAGAGAACCCTTTTTGGTTGCATCCAAAACCTATAGGAATATAAAACCCTTTACCTAAACTTATCTCAAATAAAACTTTTGTGTCAATTAGTAATTTAGCCCTTTGCTCAGTTGGGTGGCAACCCTCATCACATTCTCTCCAAATAAAAAATTTTGAATACAAATCGGTGGCGCAGAAACCACCATTAATACTAACTCTACTTTTTGTTTGGGCAAATATGCTTGAAGTTATGAATAGTAAGAATAACACAATAATTTTTCTCATATCAACCATTTTTTAATTTGAATAAAATTACTCCACCTTCCAACTCGTGCCATCCTTCCCATCTTTTAATGCTACGCCAAGGGCAAGCAAGGTATCACGAATTTTATCTGATGTAGCAAAATCTTTATTGGCTCTGGCTTCTAATCTTTGGTTAATGATGTACTGAACCAACCCATCCACCAACTGCATATTGCCTTCTGATTTCTCAGTTTTTAAGCCCAAAATATCAAAAACAAAAGCGTTGAATTTTTCTGTAAATAGCACTAAGTCTTTCGCTATTAAGGATGCTTTTCCATCCAACATTAAATTTATTTTGGTTACTGCTTCAAACAAATTGGCTATTAAAATAGCAGAATTAAAATCATCATTCATGGCAGTATAACATTCTTCAATCCAGACATCAACTTTAAAAGAAGAACTGGAACTTGCTTGAATATTTTTCAAATTTTCTGCTGCCTCTATCAATCTGCTAAAACCTTTTTCTGCTGCCTGCAATGCCTCATTAGAGAAATCAAGTGTTGACCTATAATTAGTTTGCAACATAAAAAATTTCACTGCCATGGGGCTATATCCTTTCTCTAACAAATCATGATTACCTGTAAATAATTCTTCAGGCGTAAAACCATTCCCTGCACTCTTACTCATCCGTACACCATTTACTGTAAGCATATTGGTATGCAGCCAATAATTTACAGGGTGCTTATGATTGCAGGCTTGTGATTGCGCAATTTCATTAGTATGATGGGTGGCTTGCAAATCCATTCCGCCACCGTGTATGTCAAAAGTTTCTCCCAGATATTTTGAACTCATGGCAGAACATTCAATATGCCAACCTGGGAACCCCCAACCCCATGGAGAAGGCCATTTCATTAATGTTTCCTGCTTTGCTGCAATCCATAGCGCAAAATCTAATCGCCCACGCTTTTCATCTTGTCCGCTTAGTTCGCGAGTTCCTTCCAACAGGTCTTCCAACTTACGATTGGTCAATTGCCCATAAGGGAATTCTTTGTCGTATTTTTCAACATCAAAATAAACTGTTCCGTTTACCTCATATGCATAGCCATTGGCAATAATCTCTTTTATCATAACTATTTGCTCTGAGATATGCCCCGTTGCCGTAGGCTCAATACTTGGCGGTAGTGTGTTAAATACCCTCATCACCTCATGGAAACCTACAGTATATTTTTGTACAATTTCCATGGGTTCCACCTGCTCCAATTTTGCCTTTTTGGCAAACTTATCATCACCCTCATCTCTATCCCCTTCCAAATGCCCTGCATCAGTAATATTACGCACATACCTCACCTTATATCCCAAATGCAAAAGATACCGATATATCAAGTCAAACGAAATAAAAGTGCGGCAATTCCCTAAATGCACATCACTGTAAACTGTTGGTCCACAAACATACATGCCCACATGAGGCTCATTAATAGGTGTAAATTTCTCTTTGGTTTTGGTGAGGGTGTTAAATAAAAAAAGGGACGAATTCATTAATGGGGATTGCTTAAATAAAAGGGTTGAAAAGGTTTTTTGTGCGCCCTTCGGCAAGCTCAGGGTGACAATACTGCTGTCAGGGTGAGCTTGCCGAACCCTAACTTTTGTCATCCTCAATTTGCTGAAAGATGAACTTATCCTTTCAACCGTTTTGTGGCAAATTTACATTCTAAAAGTTTTAGCCAATAGTGCCATGAAGCCTTTCAATGCTTTGGTCATAAATCATGCGTGCTTCTTCCACATCTTCTTCGTCTTCAAAATCTGTAATTACCAATGCAACATCACCCGTGAGTTCATCTTTATCAATATCAAAACTTACGAATTCCCCTTTGCGTTCTACCCAATCAAAGCGGATATGTTTGTTAGGTCTTTTGGTGGTGAGTTTTGCTTTTTCTTCGCTGCCCTCCCACATAAAAGTAAATACGTCACCGTTTAGGTTTACGTTTTCTGCAAACCAGGCAGTGAGCCCAATAGGGGATGATAGATAATTATAAAGCAACTCAGGGCTGCTGTTTACAAGGTACTCAATGGTGTATTTTACGCGCTTGCTCATTTTGATAGTTTAATATTTCGCAGCAAGGAAGTTATAATTTCTTTCTCACACAAATTTTTTTGATAAAACTTTTTTATTCGTTGAAATTTACCCTTTAAAGCTAATTTTGAAAACTTAACCTAACCAAGAAATATGTACGGAAAATTGAAAGAAATGTTGGATGCCGAACTTAATAGTATCCGCGAACAAGGACTCTATAAAAACGAAAGAGTAATTACTTCACCCCAAGCGGCAGAGATAGAAATTGCTGGTGGCAAAAAAGTAATAAACTTTTGTGCTAATAACTACCTCGGGTTATCCTCTCACCCACGCGTAATTGAGGCGGCGAAAAAAGCCATTGATACGCATGGTTACGGGATGAGTTCTGTCCGTTTTATTTGCGGAACGCAGGACATCCACAAAGAATTAGAAACTAAGATTTCTCAATTTCACAGTACCGATGATACTATAATATATGCCGCTTGCTTTGATGCCAATGGCGGTGTGTTTGAACCTTTAGTTGGGGAGGAAGATTGCATTATTTCTGATGAATTAAATCATGCTTCTATTATAGATGGTGTGCGCCTTTGCAAAGCACAGCGCTACCGCTACAAACATAATAATATGGAGGAGCTAGAAGAGAGATTAAAAGAAACGCAACACCTGCGCTTTAGGTTGATAGTTACTGATGGCGTTTTTTCCATGGACGGTACTATTGCGCAACTGGATAAAATCTGCGACTTGGCTGATAGATATGATGCATTGGTAATGGTTGATGAATGCCATGCCGCCGGATTCATGGGCAAAACTGGCAGAGGTAGTATTGAACATTGCGGCGTAACTGGCAGGGTTGATATTATTACTGGCACTTTAGGCAAAGCCCTTGGTGGGGCAATGGGTGGCTATACTACAGGCAGAAAAGCTATTATTGAAATGCTCCGCCAACGCAGCCGCCCTTACCTTTTCTCTAACTCATTAGCCCCCTCAATTGTTGGGGCATCTATAGAGGTTTTTAACTTACTTACAGAAACCACAACCCTGCGCGATACCCTTGAAGAAAACGTAAAATACTTTAGAGCAGAGATGGTGCGCCGTGGTTTTGATATTAAACCTGGCACGCATGCCATCTGCCCTATTATGCTGTATGAAGCACCCCTTGCGCAGCAGTTTGCAGAGAAACTTTTAGCAGAAGGGATATATGTAGTCGGGTTCTTTTTCCCTGTTGTTGCCAAAGGGCAAGCCCGCATACGTGTGCAGGTATCCGCAGGGCATACACGCGCACATTTAGATAAAGCCATTGAAGCTTTTACCAAAGTAGGGGAGGAGTTGGGGGTGTTGAAGAAGGCGGAGGCTTAGGTATGAAATGTCTTCTGAAAACAAGCCTAAGATGCAAAATGTCCAATTCCGAAATGTAAATGAGTTTCTTGATTTTTTGCAAGATGATGAACTGGAAATAACAGAGTTTTTACGGGAGCTGGTTTTGAGTTCTATCCCAAATATCACAGAAAAACTTTCATACAATGTGCCCTTTTACAAAATGAATAAAGGGATGTTTTTTATCTGGCCTGCCTCCGTGCTATGGGGTAAAAAACGAACCCGTGATGGGGTAAGGTTTGGTTTCCAGCAAGGCTATTTATTAGCGGATGAAATTGGATACTTAGAGAGAGGAACCCGCCAACAAATCTTCTGGAAAACATTTACGAAACTAAAAGATATTGATACGGAAATACTAAAGTCCTATATCTTTGATGCGGCTTTTGTGGATGAACAATTTGCTTCATCAAAAAGAAAATAGATTATTTTTTTGATGCTTTGTCCAAATTAGTAAACCCAATTCGTCATAGGAGTATAAATCATAAAACAACAAACAATTTAAACAACAAACAAAATGAAAAAATTTATCGTAATCTATCATGCATCAGATGATGCAGTAAAACAAATGGCAAGCGTTTCACCAGAAGATCAAGCAAAGGGAATGGAAGGTTGGATGACTTGGGCACAAAGGTGCGGCAATCAACTAGTTGATATGGGATCCCCATTAATGGGAGGCCAGGCTCTTAGCCCTGACGGCACAAGTACTAACAGCAACAAAAGTGTTACTGGCTACTCTATTCTTGAGGCTGAGAATATGGATGATGCCAAAGCGCTTCTTAAAGGTCATCCGCATATATCACATGGGGCAGAGTGTTCTATAGAAGTTCATGAAACATTGCCAATACCCGGAATGTAATTCCAGATTTATTCAACAGAAACAACTTATTTTAAATTTAAATAACGAACAAAATGACAGCAAACGAAAACTCATTGAATTGGTTTGAAATCTCAGTAGCAGACATCAAACGTGCAAAGAAATTTTACGAAACCATCTTCAACATTGAAATGCAGGAAATGGAAATGATGGGGATGCAAATGGCTTTCTTCCCGTGGGAAGATAAAAGCGGAAAAGCATCTGGTGGATTGGTGCAAAGCCCGCAACATGTACCAAGTGGCGAGGGCGCAAAAATTTACCTAAATGGCAACCCTGATTTAGCAGTAGCACTTGCTAAAGTAGAAGCCGCAGGAGGTAAAGTGGTAATGCCAAAAATGCAAGCAGGAGACTTTGGACAAATGGCGTTTTTTGTTGATACTGAAGGCAACACTGTAGCCCTCCACTCAAACAACTAAGCTCTTAAAATCATGAAAGAATTTCTATTACTTTTTAGGGGTGGCGAGGCCAAAGAACTTCAGCAATCTCCGGAAAAATGGCAAACCCATATGCAACGCTGGGCTGACTGGATGGGTGACCTCACCAAGCAAGGTAAATTTGTTGGTGCTCAGCCTTTAAGTAACTCTGGCAAAACCATAAATGGCAGCAGTAAAATGGTGACTGATGGCCCTTTTATAGAAGGAAAAGAAATGGTAGGCGGCTATTTAATTTGTAAAGTAGATACCTTTGATGCTGCCCTTGAAATTGCTAAGGGTTGCCCCATTCTTGAGTTTGAAAGTGGCAATGTAGAGGTTAGGGAGATTCAAGAAATGATGGAAAAATACAGTTAGAAGTGATTAGAGAAATAACTTAATCTAAACCTCCAAGGCTTTTAAACCTTGGAGGTTTATTCAATTAATAAGGACACAATAAAAAACAAAATTATGGCAACAGAATTAGGCACTAAAGAAAATCCCTGGAAACTAAAAACACCTCCAGGCACATCTGATTACGAAATGTATAAAGGTGATAAAGACGGCAAAGAAATAATCGTGTGCACTGTGGGTAAAACCGTTTTGAATTATGATTGGCGATGCCTTAATGATTTACAAACTATGCTAAAAAAGCATGGCGACTGGATGGAACTTGGCAGCGCTGATGAACAAAAACCTGCTAAAGAAGGAACCGTGGAAGCATGGGGGCGTTCTGAGAATAACCCAGTTGGCGGATGGTATGGTTTGAAGAAAGGATTGCGTGGCAGATTTGGTATGTATGTACCACCACTGATGGAAGAATTAGGGTTGGCAGAGGTGGAACATAATCCCAAGGGAAATAGGATGAGGGCGAAGTAAATGAACAGGTGTCAGGGGACATGGGTCAGGAGACAGGGAAAACAATGCTTTATTTATTATGAATAAAATAATCCCCTTTGCTCTAAACAATAACCCTTTTCACCGACACCTGATTCCTGACACCTGTCCCCTAATACTTAACCATGATTCAAAAATTTGAAGATATAATAGCCTGGCAGAAAGCCCAAGATTTTGCAGTTGAAATCTATGCTGCTTTTGAAGAACATAGAGATTGGGATTTTAAGAATCAGATTAGAAGAGCTGTAGTTTCAATTTCAAAAATATTGCGGAAGGCTTTGATAGAAGTTCTAATGCTGACTTTAAGAGATTTTTATATATCTCTTTAGCCTCATGTAGCGAAGTAAAATCTATGTTATATCTGGCAAAAAAGTTAGGTTATTTAAACGAAAAAACTATTGAAGACTTGATTGCAAAATCCATTGAAATCTCAAAAGTTATTAATGGCCTAATCAAATCCCTTCACTAATTCGGTTTCCTGACCCCTGACACCTGTCCCCTGACACCTGCTTTGAACATCTCCCAACTCACTGACCACCTTTTCCGCCACTCCTCTGGAAAGATGGTTGCCGTGCTGACTAAAGTTTTTGGTACTGAAAATCTGGAAACTGTAGAGGATATAGTGCAGCAAACTTTTATAGATGCCATTATGGTTTGGCGGCTGAAGGGCATGCCTGATAACCCCCAGGCATGGCTGTATCGTGTGGCAAAAAACAAAGCTATTGATGTTATCCGCCGCAATAAATTCTCTGTGCAATATGATTTTACTGATGAAGACAGAATCCTACTTACCTCTGAATATACCCTTGCTACTACCATGGAAAACCTCTGGAAAGAAGAGCTGATTGCAGATGATATGCTACGGATGATGTTTGCCTGCTGCCATCCTGAAATCTCAGAAGAAAATCAAATTACATTAATCTTAAAAACCCTTTGTGGCTTTAGCACTGCGGAAATTGCCAAGGCATTTCTTACTTCTGAGGATACTGTTTCCAAACGCCTTTATAGGACTAAAGAATTCTTCAGGCAACAAAAAATAAAGCCCGAAATCCCTTCTGTGGATGAAATAAAAAACAGAACTGCTACCGTACTTAATTCTATTTATCTCTTATTTAATGAAGGCTACAACGCCACTTATGCAGAGAGTCTCATCCGCAAAGATGTGATGGAGGAAGCCCTTTTATTAGCCCACTTGCTCACCGAAAATAAATACACCCAACTGCCCGAAAGCTACGCCCTCATGGCGCTGATTTGTTTCCATACCTCCCGCAGTGAAAGCCGCCTGACTGCCGAAGGCGAAATTATTTTATTGCCCATGCAGGATAGAAGCAAATGGGATAAATCCCTCATCAAAAAAGGGAATGAATACATGAATCTGGCGGCTTTTGGTGATGCCGTTAGCACCTACCACCTTGAGGCGGCAATAGCCTTTGAGCATTGCACTGCCCCCAGTTTTAAAGAAACCAACTGGCAGCAAATCCTCACTTATTACAACCTGCTTTGTCATATTTCCCCCTCCCCCATTGCCCAACTTAATAAAGCCGTTGCGGTGATGATGATGCTAGGCGCTGAGGCAGCTTTAGATTCTTTAAATGCTATTGATGATAAGAAAAAGCTACTCCCTTTTTACCTTTACCATAGCCTGCTTGGTGAGCTCAGCACCCGCCTCAATAACCCCCAAAAGGCAAAGCAGTATTTTGAAACTGCTATAGAGCTAACCCAATCTGCCGCAGAGAAAAAGATGCTTAAAGAAAAGATTGTGGCGCTGCTGAATTGAGGGAAAACCTCTTTACCCTTTCTCCCTATTTTTTCTTTGCATCCAACTGCTGTTGCAGTAGCAGAATTTTCTTCTCCAATGCAGCAGTTTTTTCTTTCTCTTTTTTCAAATTATCAGAGAGGATAATTACCAAATCGCCATCTTTGGTTTTTCTAAAGTCATCTTTAAACTTCCGTAGTTCGGTGTTTTCATCTTTAAGGGAGTAATTATTTTTCTCTAATTGAGTTGCCTTTAGAGTTTGGGCATCCAATTCTTTTTGCAGTTTTACATCAAGGTTATTATTAATAAAATCCTGCAACTCACCTTGCTTTTTCTTTACTGCACCTAGCTCACTCTGGCAATTATTGTAATTGGTTTCCAGTTTATAATTTGTCTTTCTGCACTCACTTAGGGCAGTACTCAGCGTACTAATATCCTTTGAAAAATCCTCAATGGGTTTGTCTTTTATCACAGGGTTATCATCCAACGGCACAATTACTTTTTGGGTGGTGGTATCCTTTGGGGCTTCCTTAATTAGGGGCTTCACCATTGCAGCAGAATCCTGTTTTTTCTTCTCCACTTTTACAGGTACAGGCTCTTTCTTTTTTTCTTCAATCACTACTTTCTTAGGCTCTTGTTCATGCTTTCTGGCAGAGGTATCCTGCATAGGCGTTATCACCGGCTCTTCCTTTTTTTTCTCCTTCTTTTCCTTTTTAGTCTTAGGCTTTTCCACCTCATCATTCTCTCTATAGGGCTCTATTTTGGTGTTATCAATTTTTACTTTTTCCACCTTTGTCTCTGCATACACATTATAAAAATCAGCATCAATCTTCACTGCCCCATTCAAAAAGAAACCGCTACCTGTGCCAAGTTCGCCAGTGTATTTTGTTTTAAAAACCTTCTCCCTATTAATATAAATTTCAATGGTTTTTCCGTTGGCAATAATATCAATATTGTTGGGTTTCCCTGCTTTATTTATTGCCCCTTCTTTCACCCAGCCTTTATTTTTATCAGAGCCTGTGAGGTTTTCTACACCCTCTACACCCACCAACTGCACACGGTATTTCCCGCGTTTATCCATCTCCAAAATATAACCGCTGCTTAGTTTCCCCTTCACCCCAAAAGCTACTCCTGCACTGCCGTTATAGTCGCTGCCTTTATCAAAAGTAATAGAAGTAGAAAGCCTGAAATTAGGAAGTTTGTTTTCCCATTTCAGTGGGATATAAGCCTGTTTGGTAGCATCAGCACAAACAAGATTATAGCTGCCTTCAAGAATATTAAATCTAAAATAATCAGTGTTGCGCACCAGCCAATGCAGTTTACTGCTGTCCGCAAAGTCGCAAGCAAAAACTTTTTGGGTATAGCTGCCCATATCATTTTTGCCGGAGGCGTATATTTGCAAGCCCGCTAAAACACCAGCCAAAACTAAAATCCATTTCTTCATCAACACTGTATTTTGAAAGACAAAAGTAAAACTATCCTGCATCATTATAGTAAAACTCTTCTGCACATTCTTTTTTGTGCCGTTTTAGCCAGCGGGTTTTATGCCTGCAAAACTGATTTTGATGTGAATGAAAAGTGGAAAGAAATTGATATTGTTTATGGGTTGCTGAGCTCCAAAGACTCCTTCTTAAACAATAATGATTACCCATATGACAGTGTGCAATATGTGCGGGTGAGTAAAGCTTTTTTAAATAATAATTCCAGCGCCTTGGATATTGCCAAAAACCCTGACAGCCTTTACCACAAAGACCCTATCAATGTTGTTTTGGATGAATACCAGATAGGTAATCCCACTCCCTCAAAATCTTTTACACTTGAAAAAGATATTTCTATTGCTAAAGATTCTGGTTTATTTGCCTACCCATCTCAGGTGCTTTACCGCACCCCCAAAGGATTTAAACTCAATACCCAAATGGAGTATAAGATTAGAGTTAATAATCCTAAAACAGGTGTAAATGTTTCTGCAAAAACAAAAGTGATTGCAGCTACTAAACCTGGCAGAACCCTCCAATTCAGACCCGTGTTTTTCTGGAGTAATGATGATACCAAAGATGGCATCACATGGAAGTCAGCACCCAATGCAAGGTTCTATGATGTGAGCTATGTTTTTCATATTACCGAATATAATAAACAAACAAAATTACCCTTGAAAACCTTTGATTTAAAATGGCCTTTACTCACTACACAGCTCACCAATTCTTTGGATGGAAATGAGGACAACAGCATCTATACTTCAGGTAAAGAATTTTTCAATTTTGTGGCGAGGAGTATTCCGGTTAATGATAATGTTATAAGAAGATTTACCAAAAAAGTTGACCTTTGGATTGAAGCAGGCGGCGATGATATATACTATTACATACAGGTAAACCAACCCTCCATTGGTATAGTGCAAAAGAAACCTGAATACACAAATATTGAGAATGGCTATGGGATTTTCTCAGCGCGTGCCAGCACTTTAATGAGCCTACCTATGAGTACCGAAACCATAGATTCATTAGGTACTGCAAAGCTTACAGCAAAGTTGAATTTTGTGAGATAGGGAGTTACAATTTATTCAACTCCACAGTCACCCCACCCTCACCAGAAACCACAATTTTCATGGAAGAAGGAGATAGGTAAATCCCTACCGGTTGCAGGTTGGTGATATTGCCTTTCAGCAGAATCATATCGTTGATTTGTCCATTTTTATCAATGCCATCTTGTAGATTTTTGCGGGCTTCTTCCAACTTACTTTTTAATGGGATTTGTGCAAGGTCTTTTATCTTTTCTTTGAACCCAACTTTGGTAACCCATGCCGCAGATTTCAGCAATACATCTTTTGATTTCACATTAAAATCAAAGTCTTTTATTTTTACATTTCCAGAGGCGGCATCATAGTAGGGCGTGCCTTGCAAAAAGATAGTTCCTTTAATTTTCTTTTTGAAAATCCATTGTTTTGCGCTGCCATTTACACCCATCTTTAAAGTCATTTTATTTTCACTGCCAAATACCTCCACCGTGTCCACTTTTATCTTGTATTTTTCATTATTAAAAACAAACTCCTGACCCTGAAATTGTTTGTTCAAAATCTTCCCTGCCTGCACATAAGTTACCTCTGCCGCAAGGCTAATGTTGAAATTATCTTTTACATTTTTATCAATAATCAAATTGGGCAAATCCTTTTGCGGTACACGCGGCGGCATATCCCCCGACATGGTTTCCACAAAGGTTTTAATGCCCACTTTCATGCATATCGAATTGCCTTTGCATGTAATAGGTGTTGATTTTATTTCTTGCGGTGAGAGGATTAAAAACGTATTGTAATCGGGGTCAATAATCATGGGTTGTTGTATGGTTACCCAAGCTTTACTAACCATTTCTTTCAGGTTGATTTTCTTCTGCATTTCTCCGTCCAAAATATCACCGAGGTCTTTCATTTGGCTATTCAAAACAGGTTCTACCAAACCCGCAATGCTGATTTTTACTGGGCCAAATTCTATGTTGGGTTTCTTCCCCCACACATAATCCAAAGTGGTTTTGGAGTTGAGTTTCCAATCTTTGGCAAGGTCAAGTTCTGTAGTCCCTTTCACCTTTAATTCAAACTCAGTGCTTTCACTTTTACTGAGGGTTGGGCACACAGAACAAGGCTTCCATTCCCATGTTCCCTTCACAAAAATATGGACAGGAACAGTGAAATAAATCTTATCATTTTCAGCTTCTACCACAATTTTTCCGGCGCGGGTTACCTTCACTGCAATCATCCCGTCCTTCAAATTATCATTGCTGTAAAGTTCGTTTTCAAGCTCTGTATTTAGTTTGTCCTCCAGCTTTTTTACGGGGATATTTACTGGCAGGTTGATGATGGAAACCTTCCTTTCAAAAGGAGGTGTATTGTCTTTTATTTGAGACTGTGGTTTCTCAGAATTGATTTTGGTAGTGCCACAAGAAACCAGGAAAGATGTGATGCTCACAATGGAAATTAGTTGTAAAAAAGACTTAGTCATAGCGTAAAAAAATGGCGGCGTTTGTCAATTATTATGCCCCCTGATTATTCAATTTCCATCTCATAAATTTCACCAATAATGTCTTTGGATGGGAATGGAATATTCTCCTGAGAAAAGGGTGTACCCGGCCACCATCTTGTTACGTGAAACTCCTGTGTAATGTTCAAAATCATTTGATTATTGGGGATGGAAGTAATGCTGCTATCCATGTATCCCACCACCCTCATATGCTGTTTATCTTTCCCAATACGCCAGATAATTTCGGTGGGCTTCCACTCAATTTCAAAGTAGTAAAACTTACCTGCAAAGAGCTCATCATCCTTCTCCAAAATCTTGGAAGTTAAAGCACGGAAATCCCAATTCCAACGGAAAGCTTCGGTACTAAAATTTTCTTTTTTGTAGATGATGGGCTGGCAACCAATTCCAAATTTTTTGGGTTGCGGACAAGCCATATCCCAGTTGGTGCATGACACGGTGATGTCATCTTTGTCTTTGGTGATTTCGTCAGGCATTGGCAGGTTCCAAGCATTTTGGTTGTAGGTATTTGCGATGCCTTTTTTGTAGATAGGAGGGAAGCCAAATGATGGACAATAAGGTGGGGTTTTCAAAATCTCAAAATCAATTTCGGAATAGGTCATCTTAGGTACGCGCTTATCATTTGGGCCACCCCAATAGGTAGCCATGTATCCTGTTTTGTTGCAGGTGCGGCACTCATTCCATTTCTCACCTGATTCCGTAACCAGCCAAATTGCATTGGTGATTCCATTCCACAAACCATTTTTGTTAAGCAGTTCCGGCATCTTCGCTTTTACTCTGAATTTGCCATAGGTCATCCCATATCTATGGCTCACACCCACATTCTCTTTTCGCAAATCATCATTCAGTTTTGACTTTGGATTTTTGATTCTCACTAGATGATTTTGCTTGTCTGATTCCACAGTTTCGCAAGGCAATCTTTCGTCGGGCAGTGGGGGTAGAATTAATTCTTCCTCTGAGTAAAATTTTTTATTCCAATTATATTCCCGCAGACTATAATTATCTCCAATTACATCCGCCATTACGGGGATATTGCGCAACTGAAAATCTTTGTTTACATAATGGAAATACTGTTTCATGGGTGCATTCCAATAGGTGATGCTATCCCTGCCACATATTGCTTTTCTAAACACAGCGCCATATTCTGGGCGGCGATATTCCATGCTGTCAATATCCACATAAACGCCATTACCAAGGTCTGGTTTTGCAATTACTTTTAGCAATTCTTTGCTTTTAAGAACCACCGCGTTTTTAAGTTTTGAGCCATCACCATTCAGAAAATAAAAGTACGGATTTGAGAAACTATCATTCTTTTTTAAGTGCAATTTTTGGAAATGTTGCGGCACTTTTTTTAGCTCTTCCTCAGGCAGCACCACCAATAAGAAACTATAATTGCCTACACGCGGGTTTCGTTTTACGCGGTCATAAAACCTCTCACGGTATAATTGCTTTTCCCATCTTGGGTTGCCTATAATCCTGAATTTGTCTTTTACTAAATGATAGCTTCCATCTGTGGTGTTTTCCGCAACGGGTTTAAACCCAGTGAGACTATCATCCCAGCTTCCATAAAAATTCTCTGAGGCAAAAGGATTTTCTTTGGTAGAATCCTTTGGGTCTGCCTCAGGGAATTTATAACTTTCGTTTTGGTAGAAAATTTTATAGTAGAGTTTTGATGATTGACTTTTGTTGTACTTAACATCAAATTCAAAATGAAAATAACCGTCCTCAGTTTGCCTGATTGATGGAATGGTAAATCCTTTATAGGCTTTGAAATAGTCAAGCGCAATGGCTTTGATATTACTCTCAGAAACTTTCTCTGAACTATCAATATAGCTGCTTTTGAAATTGCTTAAAGGAGTAAAATCTTTCACAGAAATATCTCCTTTGGTTACCTCTGCACTCTTTGGGTTGGTAGTGCATGATGTAAGGAATGCAAATAAAATTATTATGTATGCTATAACTATTATCTTCATCATTTATTTGCTTATAAAATAAAATTCGGTGGCTGGTGGGAAGCTTTTGTCGGTATCATATTTACTGCAATCTTGCCCTGAAAAATTCTCATCAAGGCAATTACTTTTTAGGGTAATAAGCCTACCAGTTTTGCAGTTTTTGGTTGGGAAAGCAATCCTTAATTGCTCATAGTATTTTGGGTTTTGGTCAGCGGTATAACCAGCAAAATCAAACCTGCCGCGGTACTTAAGTTGGTTTTCAATAATGGAGAAATAATCCAATCTGAATCTTCCATTTCTATTGAGACAAACCATGGTTGCTAAGCTTTTGTCGTTCCAGTTAGGGGTGACAAAATACTCATCATCAATATTGAGAGTGCCGAAAAGTCTGTCGTTTTTAAAAGCATCTTTATAAACAGAAGCCTTAATATCAAAACCGTTTTTTGCTACATTGAGGAGTAGAATTGAGTAGCCAACCGACTTGCCTGTGGCGGCATCATATTCAATATTTACTATCTCATCAGTTGGGGTAGTTCCGGAAAATCTACCTGCCACCATTCGTGTTGCGTTGGCAGATTTTTTCTGGATACCATCAGGATTTTCTGCAATAATTTTCCAGTCACCATTTACAAATTTCAAGGCCTGCCACCAATTGGATTGCCTACCGTAAAGCAGTACCTCATCTCCGGGTTTTCCATCAAAATCTGCCACTACAAAATCGTTGGTTTTGTTATCAAGGTTGGGGATTTTAAGCACTGACTTCACAGAATTAAATGCTCCTTTGAAATGAAATCTATTTATTGTTTTAGCTTCAAAATCCATTAGGAGGAGTTCGTCCTTTTTATCATTATCAAAATCTCCCATCGCTGACTTATCCATTAATTCCTTTTCAAAAAGTGAAGCAAAGTTTTTCCAAACATTATTATCAAAACTTAATAAACTCATCTTCCCTTTTTGAATTGAAACAAAGTCATCTCCCTTTCCTGAAAAATTTCCCATCCATATTTTTCCATTTTCTGCAGCAAGGTTTTGCAACTCTTTCAAATCTTGGCTTTCATCTTTATAAAAATAATGAACAAAGAAATTTTTGTTAGGTACTCCCGTGGAAGTGAACTCTCTTTTCTCTTCATCAAAGCTTGCAACGAGGTCATCCATCAGGATTTTTGTTTTGCTTTTGTTCCAGAAAAACACTTTCACTTTGTTTTTAGAATCATGCTTTACTGCCGGATACCTAACCCCCATTGAAACTTTTGTCCATTGTTTTTCTACCAAATCTCCAAGCATAATATTTTTGGTAAGCCAAGAGATATTTTTCCCTGCTGTGTCCTCAATATCTATCACCAATTGTGCCTCAGCTTTTTTGTCAAAAGCGTATACCCAGCATGATGCCCACGCATATTCCATAGAATCGCGGGTAAGTTTGGCGGCTTGGAATTCAAAGCCAAGGGAGTATTCAGAGCCCTTATCCGTCATGCAACACACCTTGCCTGAGTGCGCAAATTCTTTAAATAAATTCCCGTCAATTCTGTTTTCAAAGTCCTCAGAAAAATAAGTTGAGTCACCCATTTTTGAAATTATTGGTGTTACTGTTTCAGCAGTTTTGCCAGACTTATGTTTGCAAGAGACTGCTAACAAAAAGTACGAAAGGAATATGTAGAGGCTATTTTTCATTTCTTTCTTCCTGCTATATCTACAAGGTTAGGTGCAAAGAAAATCATATCAGGATTTTGGCGGTGTGCCAGCCAATCACTCAGCAAAGCATCTGCTTTTTCTTGAGTGATAAAACCAGTTTCACCCATTTTTGGGATGTGATTTACAAAAAATCTATGCGCCCATTCGGTGATAGGATGATTTTGTCCTCCACACATTGAGTGCCCTGTATAGTCTATCAATTCAATGTTGTTTTCTCTGAACCATTGCGGGATAATCCCCGTTACATACGCATTTCCTCCACCTCTTTTGTAATACGCCCTCACCACATCTGCCATACCATCAAATGCCCCTCCTTTTGGGAAAAGTGATAGCCCTTCATAATAATAATCCTGAATGGCAATGATGCCACCTTTCTTCAGGCAGCCAAAAAGTTTCTTCATAAAATTTTCTTGGTTAGGTACAAAATCCACCACCCATCTCACAAAAATAAAATCATAATAATCCAATGGCAATTCCGCAGAATCTACAGTTCCTTCCACCAAAATAAAATTGGATTTGGCTTGCACCTCCTCCCAATTTCTAAAGTATTCTAAAAAATAATTGGCTGGTTCCAGCAAGGTTACTTCGCCGGATTTGCCCACCCAATCAGCTATGTCTACGGCAACAAAACCTGGCCCAGCTCCCACATCAAGGCATTTCCACCCCAGTTGAATTTTCAATCTTGCCAAAAAAGAATTTGTGACTTCTCCCCACACGCCATGCTGAAATTTGAGGCGTTCAAGTTCTGGCTCATTTATCCCAAGTATATATTCTTTTGATTCTGACAAACTGTTTTTATTTTTTGTGGTTCAAAACTAATCAGGATTAAATTTAAATCATACTTTTGACAACTCCTTTGATGAAATATTTTAAAATACACTTCTCCATTACCCCAAAATGGTTTCTGCAAACCAAGGTTTTTGGGCTATTAATTTTATTTGCTTTCGCAGCATCTGCCCAAACCCAATCAGACTTCTATTACTCTAAAATTCTAAAGGGGCTGAACCAATTTTCTGCGGATACATTACTCAATACCGCCTCATGGGGGTATTCAGTAATCTCTGCTAAAACAGGAAAAACTTTGCTCTCCAGAAATGAAAAAAACTGTCTGACTCCTGCCTCCACTTTAAAAACTTTAACCACCATTGCAGCCCTATCAATTTTGGGGAAAGATTATACTTTCAAAACACGTTTACAATATGCGGGACGGATTTCCAAAGACAGTGTTTTGCATGGTGATGTATATATTATTGGCGGTGGTGACCCCAGTTTCGGCAGCAGCAGAATCCCAACTTCTCTCAATGAAAATCAGGTGCTGGATTCTTTTCAAATGGCGCTTAAAAAAGCTGGAATAAAATCTATAAAAGGCAGAATAATTTCTGACGCTACCCATTTTGAAGAAGAAGCCATTCCACCTACATGGGCATGGGAAGATTTAGGAAATTATTATGGTGCAGGGGTATCAGGATTAAATTTTCATGAGAATTTATATACTGCCTATTTCCGACCTGGAGACAAATTAGGAGAGCCAACTTCCATCATTAAAACAGAGCCTGAAGTGATAGGGCTTGAGATAGATAACCGCGTAACCACCGCAGCAAAAGGCACTGGTGATAATAGCGGTATTTGTGGTGCGCCTTATTGTTTTGAGAGGTACGCAGTGGGCACTGTACCTATGGGTGATACCGCTTTCAAAGTCTTTGGCTCATTGCCTGACCCTGCCCTTTTGGTTGCCCAGCTTCTCAGTCAAAGAATACCATGCACCCTGCCCGCCACCACTAGTTATTTAGTGGATATTTGGCCACTAAGTCCCAAAGAAATTTATGTGATTGAATCTCCAAAACTGAGTGAGATTGTTCTTTATACCAATGTGTATAGCTTAAACCTAAATGCAGAAACTTTGTTGAAAGAAATGGGATTTAAAAAGTTAGGAGAAGGCACAAGAGCCAACGGACTAAAAGCCGTAAATGCCTTTTGGAGAAAGAAAGGATTGGACATGACGGGGATTAATATTCTTGATGGCAGTGGGCTCTCCAGAGGAGATGCCGTGAGTGCAAAACAGTTTGCGCAGGCTATGTATATCACAAGTAAAGATTCTGTGTTTGATGCCTTCTACAGAAGCCTCCCTATTGGTGGCTATGTGGGTAATTTTATGCACCTAAAACCTGCTTATGCAAATGGGAAATTTATCCGTGCTAAAACAGGTTATATGAACCGCGTTTGGAGCTATACCGGCTATGCCACCAACAAGAAAGGTGAGCTGATTTGTTTTGCTTTTGTCATCAATAATTACCCGGGCTCATTCAGCTATTTGCGCAAAAGAACGGATAGGCTTTTTGAGAGTTTGCTGGAGTAGTTTCATATTTAATGAAAAGTACAAATTTCCTTAACTTTAAACATGAAACATTGTCCTTAAAACTTCTCTTACTCCCTTCCCTTAATCGCAGAAAGAAATTGATTCTTTCTGTCATCGCAATTAAATTTTCCGCGGAACCTTTCTGTGATGGTGAGGCTTTGGCTATCAGCCACGCCACGTGCTGCAACGCAAAGGTGTTTGGCTTCTATCAGTACTGCCACATCTTCTGTTTTTAGTATCTCACGGATGTCATCAGCTATCTGTATTGTGAGGCGTTCCTGCACCTGTGGGCGTTGCGCAAAAAACTGTACAAGCCTGTTTATTTTTGATAAGCCAACTACTTTGTCTTTGGGGATATACGCCACATGCGCCTTCCCAAAAAATGGGAGGAAATGATGCTCACACATGCTATGAAAACTGATGTCCTTCACCAACACCATCTCATCGTATTTGTATTTATTTTCAAACAAAGTAATATGGGGTTTGTTCTTTGGATTTAATCCTTTAAAAACTTCCTTCACATACATTTTTGCTACACGCTTGGGAGTGCCTACAAGGCTATCATCGGTGAGGTCAAGCCCCAGGATTTGCATAATATCTTTAAAATGTTTTTGGATGAGCTGCACTTTGGTTTCATCATCCAATTCAAAAGCATCCTCACGCAAAGCAGTGTTGATGTTTGCAGAAAAATGAGCATCACCAATGCCATCAATATCTGATAGATTTTTATTCTCCTGAGAATTCAACGAAGTTTCGTTCTGTTTCATGAAGTCGTACTGTTATTTGGTATTTATTTTCAATTTTTGCCCTGAGGATTTGCCAGCAAACCACCACAATATTTTCTGCTGTGGGGTTTAGGGTTTTAAACTCTGGGATATCAAGATTCAGATTGCGGTGGTCCCACCGTTCTGTAATATTTTCTTCAATAATTTCTTTCAGCTTTTTGAGGTCATACACATAGCCCGTTTCAGGATTTATTTCCCCCCTCACTTCCACTTCCAATTCATAATTATGCCCGTGATAATTGGCATTATTGCACACCCCAAAAACTTGCTTATTGGTTGCCTCATCCCATACAGGATTATTAAGCCTGTGCGCTGCATTAAAACTTGATTTACGAAAGACACTTACTTGCATCTGTGGTTAGTGAGGATACTTAAATTTCTGAAAATGACTACAAAGTTAGACAATTAGGCGGAAAATGTATTTGAAAGACACAACTATTAACCCTTTGTCACCCTGAGTTTGCCGAAGGGTTGTCTTTGGTTCGGCAGGCACACCATGACAGCTAAGCTCTACTTCTTAGGCAGACTCACTACAAACTGTTTCCATTTCTCAAATGGCACTTCGTAAAACTGATATGTAAAAACACGGTAGTCAATAGTGCGTTTTGGCTTCTCCCCTATTGGCGGATAAATCATAGTAATGTTAAACCGAAGCACAGTTGCACCTGTTTTCAATTTCACAGGATTCAGGAAAAACTGGAAGTAAGCATCTGTTTTAGATTCCTTGGGATGATCTTGCACAATGTTCCATTCTATGTGGCGCTTCATCTCAAAATTAAGGTTTTGAGGGATAGAATTATTGAAAGCACCATAAAATAAATACTGTATGCTTTGGGTAAATTTACCTCCTGCTTTCAGAGAATCAAGTCTGATATTTTTGAGCTCAGATTTAGGGAAAACATAATACTCTACACAAGGAAAATTCTTCCAAGTAAGGTCATCTTCTTTTTTCACATCAAGGTCATAGCCCTTTACATCATACAGCAAAAGGGCGTAATAGTTTTTGCCTTTTATACTTACTTCCGCAATAGCAATTTCATTTAGGTTATCATTCCCCA
>JAPLCZ010000164.1 GCA_026391915.1 Bacteroidota bacterium
TGAGTGAACTGGAAAATCTTGAAACAGATAAATTTATTTCAAATAGCCATTGATAACACCAGCCTTGTTTGCACCATTAAAAGAAATCACTTGACCTGATTTAACAATAATCGGATTACTTAAACTTAGACTTCCTGAAAAGTATGAATCGCCATCAACAGCAAAACTTTCATCAGAATCCACATTAGTTATAAACAACCTTTTACCCGACGGCACAGTATAACTTGTATTACTGAATGTCATTGATATAGGAGTTACTTTCGTTGAGATTAAATACCCAGTAATTCTTCCATTAGCCGATGAAGGTGATGAGAAAAATTTAATTATCTGACCTGCTCCAGCAAATACAGGTGAGGAATAAGACTTAACTCCGAAAACTCTAAAAAAATTACTATCAATTGATAAAATTGAGCAGTTGACTGTATTAACGTACAAATTCATATTGGCTGGTACTGTATAAGTCGGTGTCGTAGAGTTTAAATTAATCAAAACTGGAGTAGTATTGCTTACCCCATCAGGATACTGAGGATTAAAAGCTAGATTCTGTAAAACATAATTTGTGTCTAGAGTAAAGGTATCATTTTTTAGTAGGATTCCTTTGCCTGCATGGTAAGTATGTGCTGCTGTAATCTGCACCGTGCTATCAGGAAATTTAAAGCCACCAGTGGTAGATTCTATTTTACCTGCAACGCTAAGTTTCTCAATTGGGGCAGTTGTACCTATTCCTACATTGCCTTTGTTATAAGAAATAGAAGTTCCGTTTTTTACCCACTCATTAGAATCTGGCAGGGTCACTTTTCCGCCATTGGTTAAGAAGAGTGTATCTGCTTTTCTTGTTAAAGTTTGTAGCTCATTTGTAGAGGAAGAGTCTGGTAAATAAATAGTTCCACCACTATTGCTAAGATTAATTCTACCTCCAGTAATTGTTATATTTTGCAACTCATTAGTAGCAGAGGAGTCCGGCAAAGCAATACTTCCGCCCCCGTTGCTGAGTGTAATTGTTCCGTTGGTTCTTGAGATGGTTTGTAACTCATTAGTGGTGCTGCTATCCGCATCAGCAGGCACATAAACCGAGTTGCCTTTGCTAATACTTAGCTGCCTGCCTGTAATAGATAAATTTTGCAATTCGTTGGTAGTACTGCTGTCTGCATCGCCTTTGGTATCTGTAGAGGTAATCGTAAAATTCGGGTAGGTTCCGGTAACGGTTGTAGCACCGCCACCTGTTACTGTTACCACTTTATCTTGTGCAATATTATGTATAGAATCACCACTGATATTAATGCCATTGCCGGACTTTAAACTGCTTCCACTTTTCTCAGCGTATAAGGCACACTAAGAAATTGTGAAGTACCTACTACAGAATAAGAAGTTCCGCCTGTAGCATCCATCTCTGTTTTCAAAAATTTATTGCTGCCTCCCCAATTAATAGTGGAGAAAGTTCCGCTTACCACAGTACCGTTACCAATAGCCAAAGTAAACAAACCAAAAGCATTGGTAGTGGCAGAATGGGTTTCAGTATAGATGGTAGAACCAGTTGCACTGCTATCCAAAATGCTGAGCCGCAAACTCACAGTTTTATTAGCTATTACTTTCCCTGTGTTGTCCCTTGCTACAGCTTGGTAGTTGATGCTCTTTGGGGCTTGGGAAAAAGCGGTTGTTGCTAAAAAAGCAAGACAAAGAAATGATAAAATCTTTTGCATAATATTTAAAGTTTACAAATTTTAAAAGTTGAAATAAGGTTGTTGTTATTATCCGTAAGCCGCACCAAATAAAAGCCTGCGGCGAGGTTGGTCAATGCAATTTGTGATGAATAATCCAAGGTATATTGGAGCTTACCTAACACATCATACACCGCAATATTCCTGATGGAAGTATTATTGGTTTTTATGTTTAAAACCTCCCTGACTGGGTTGGGGTAGTAGGTTAGATTTTCTATACTCACAGCTTTCTCAATTTCAGTAATTACAGAATCTTCTGTTTGCAAAAAACCCTGAGTAAGAATGTTGTTTGAGTTGTTAATGGTTGTTATCACAGCCTCACCTACAGCATAAGAAAGTGAGAAAGAGGAATTGCTGCCAAAGCCCCCGCTTGAGTTCACAACTTCTGGCGTAAGTGACTGTGAATAGCCATTGCTAAAGGCAAAGATGAATAAAATGAATATGGAAATTCTCATTGGGTACGTATTGATTAAGGAATACAAATGTAGGGTTAATCTTAATAATGGTTATTTTATGTTTGCAAGGAATAATAGGTATAGGTAATCCCCAAAACCCAATAAGGTTTTAGAAACCTTGTTGGGTTAATTACTAAAAAGGGCGCAGCCCCGACTTTAGTCGGGGCTGCGCCCTTTTTATATTCCTAGCTACTTATTAATCAAACATAATCTTCATCTCCACACGGCGGTTTTTAGCTCTGCCTTCAGGAGTATCGTTTGGTGCTACAGGTTTGGTTTTACCATAGAACTCTGCTTTCATCCTATCTGCATTAATGCCTTTGGTAGCAATGTATGCGCGTACTGCCTCACTTCTGCGGCGGCTAAGGTCAAGGTTGAAGTCATCATTACCCACATTATCTGTGTGGCCAGAGATTCTCAACTTCCATGTTGGGTGTTTGCTGAGGATATCTGCAAGGCGGTCCAAGTATTTATAAGAATCATCAAGGATAAGGGCTTTACCATTTTCATATTGCAGATTAGCAACTGCAGAATCCACGGCCAATTGTTCTTTCTTAGCCACTACTGGGCAACCGCCGTTTTCTTTAGGGCCGGGGGTGTTAGGGCATTTATCTACATTATCAGCTACACCATCATTATCAATATCTCCGTAAGGGCAACCGTGGTTATCTTTAGGGCCTTTGGTATCTGGGCAGCGGTCTTCTTTATCTGGTGTGCCGTCTTTATCAAGGTCACTCCATGGGCAGCCTTTGTTTTCTTTAGGGCCAGCCTCTGCAATGCAATTATCGTCACCATCATACACGCCATCACCATCTGTATCTGGGCAGCCGTTATGCTCTTTATCACCCTTAGCATTCGGGCATTTATCTGCAATATCTATTACACCATCGCCATCGCTATCAGGGCAACCATTGCTGGCAAGTGGGCCTGGGTTATCAGGGCAATTATCCTTTTTATCAGGGGTGCCATCACCATCCGTATCAGGGCAGCCATCAAATTTGGCAAGACCTTTTACATCAGGGCATGAGTCTAATTTATCCATGATGTCATCACCATCTTTATCTGGGCAACCTTTAAATTTCTTTAATCCAAAATCATTAGGACAATTATCATCCGCATCTGTAATGCCATCATTATCAGAATCTGGACAGCCTTTAAATTGTTTTAGGCCTGCCACATTGGGGCATTTATCATCGCCATCAGGCACGCCATCGTTATCAGAATCTGGGCAGCCTTTATACTCCCAACTTCCTTTAACATCAGGGCATTTATCAATTCTGTCAGATACTAAATCATGGTCTTTATCACGCGGCGGCCTGCCAAAAGGTATAGGTACTTTTAGCGCAAAATGGAAGTCAACACCTTTAGCATCTTTCTTATAGAGATAAGTTCCTACATCATTAGTTCCTAAAACTATTGGGCCTAAGCGAAGTGCCAAACCTTGTATTCCTGCACCCCATTGGTTAAAGGAAAAGGGCGCATACACACCTAGCCATTGCGACTCCCACCGTGGGCAAAGAGTGTAATAACTTAGGGCGTGTAATCTATGCTCATCACTAAAAAGGCGAGGTGCAGTATAGCTAACAAAAGAGCCGTAAAAGCCTTTCCAAATATTGTAATCCACTTGGAAACTAAGCACTGTTGGCAGCACCATATTGAAAGCCGTAGCCGGCTCTGATGGCTTAAAACGATTTTTAATGATAGTATCTACACTATACACTGGATTGGTAGGGTCAAACTTTAAGTGGTTAACGTCCCACTCCTTAATGTTAGCGTCAAAATTTTTGGAGTAATCTCCTTTCTTAAATCTTATCCTGCCTATATCCGTCATGGAGGCACCCAAGCGTAGTTTGTATTTATTTACATCTCTTCGCCTCTGATTTGTTTTTCCATCAAGGTCATAGAGGAAGCTTTTCCAGTTAGGGCGCCACTCGTAAACCACACCTAAATCAGCACCAATAGTAGCACGGCTTCCATAGTCTGTAAACTGCTTTCTGATACCAGCAAAATCTTTATAATCTTCTTTATGAAACTCAAGATTGCTGGAGTGCCCCCATCCAAATTTACTTTGGAAAAGAGAGAGGGTATCTTTGTTTTTCCACTCATAAGTAAGGTCTTTGGCGTAAAAATATCCTGCCTCAATACCCAATAATATTTTTGCAACACCACCTACTTTCAGGAATGTTGGGCCTTTATCAATTACTACTTGCCCTACACCCACACCGTATTCAGTCCACGCCATTGTGTTAATGGAGAACTGGTCGTTTTCTAATTTTATTTTAAAAAGGTCAGGGTAATCAAAACCGTTATATGCAAGCTTAGCAAGCTGTATATTCATGTTGTCCACATTTACCATAGCGCGGGTTCTGCTGGCAAAAACAATAGTGGTTTTGGGTGATAAAGAAACCATAAAACTGGGGAACTGATAAGAGGCATCCACATAAATGGATTTCTGTTTGGTGTTATCATATTCATGCAGATACTGTCCTTTAAAATCACTGCCTTTGTACTTAAACATTTGTCCATTAAAGAGGTCGCCTGTTTTTACACCTATGTAATTATTGGCAACAGTAATATCCAGGCCCGTGAGGATAACATCCGAGGCAAAGCGGTTATCTGCAAGGCATGCGGGGTTTAGGTAAATACCGGATACGCCGGCATAGTTGCCATTATTTAAACCAAGGAAACTTTGGGCTTTGCTAATAATGCAAAGCAAGAGAAGCATTGAGAGGATAGAGAGTTTTTTCATGTGTGTGTTAATTAAGTTAAAAAAACAGGGCGGCTTTTTTACTTAGAGGTTCAATATTACGAAAGGATTGTATGAAGTTCCAAAACAGAATTGGGCGCAAACTACCTTTGCTGTAGAATACCAATGCCCTAAGAGCTACTTATCATGACTGCCATCTCCGAAGAAGTAACACAACAACAACTCCCTTTTATTTTTTATAAACCCCCACTGGCAGTGGAGGTAAATTTTATTGCAGGTAAAACTCAAGAAACAATTCTCAATAAAGAAACTAAAAATGGCTTTTGGGTTTCACCTTTTGGGTTGGGAGAACAAGGATTTTTGATTCAGGAAGAATACACCCATTCTTTCAACTTATTTGATGATTTCAACGAAATAAAAATCCCGTTTTATGCTTCCAAACATCCTCCACAAAACTTTGTTGGAGAAGATGATTTTAAAACTTTAGTGGCAGATGCTCTAACAGAAATAAAGCAAAACAATCTTGGGAAAATTGTAGTGTCAAGAGTAGAGAAAATGCAAATATCGCAGGGTTTTGATGTGATGGAGTATTACAAAAAAGTATGCAATGCCCACCCTACTGCCTTTGTATATTTGCTTAGCCATCCTGCGTATGGAACTTGGCTTGGGGCTTCGCCGGAATTGCTTTTGAGTTGCAATGATGGGGGGGGAATTGAAACAATGTCTTTGGCAGGAACAAAGAGTTTGGAGGCAGTAGATAATTTCTCTGATAAGGAAATCAGAGAGCAGGAATTTGTATCACATCACATAGAAAATGTTTTGAATGATTATTGCCAAAGCGCGGATTTTTTATCAGCCAAAAACGCTAAAGCCGGAGATTTGATTCATCTAAAAACATCATACAAAGCGCAACTAAAAAACGGAATTCATTGGAGTGAGGTTGCCAATAAACTCAATCCAACTCCTGCCATCTGTGGCACACCTACCAAAGCCGCTTTTGATTTTATCCAATCCCACGAAAGCTATGATAGGAGCCTCTATACAGGCTTTTTGGGGAGGATAACAAAAGACTCTGTAAACCTTTTCGTCAATATCCGTTGTATGCAAATCTTTAATAAGGAGGTTTATTTTTACGCGGGTTGCGGCATTGTAGAGGGCAGCATCCCTGAGGAAGAATGGAAGGAAACCCAATTAAAAACGGCCACATTAAAAAGTCTGATTTAAGCCAAACACAACTCAATAATACATGAAAAGAATTTTACTCATTATACTTTTATGCCAGCTTGCTATTGGTGGTTTTGCGCAGCAAAACCCAGATAGAAAAATGCAAGGCAAAGGTGGTTTTAAGATGCCACAAATAGGGCGACTTTACGGGACTATTATAGATGCTAAAACCAATAAAGCAGTGGAGTTTGCCTCGGTTGCTTTGTTCTCTATTGTTAAAGATTCTGCGGTAGCAGGAGACCTCGCAAAAGGCAATGGAGATTTCTCTTTGGATAATTTACCCTTTGGTTCTTTTAAACTTAAGGTGAGTTTTATTGGGTATAAATCCAAAGAAATAAAAGTCAGCATTACACCACAAACCGTAGAACAGGATTTAGGAAATATCTCTATTGACCCTGAGTTTGTAGAAACAAAATCTGTAGAAATAACTGGAGAAAAAAGCACCATGGTGATGAGCATTGACCGCAAAGTTTATAACGTAGATAAAGACATTTCTGTGCGTGGAGGAACCGCTTTGGATGTGATGCGGAATATCCCCTCTGTAACCGTGGATAATGATGGTAATGCATCACTCAGAAATAACTCAACCCAAATTTATATTGACGGAAAACCCACCAGCATGACGCTGTTGCAAATCCCCGCTGACCAAATTGAAAAAGTAGAAATTATTACCAATGCTTCTGCAAAATTTGAGGCAAGTGCCACGGGTGGTATCCTGAATATTGTGATGAAGAAAAACCTGAAACCCGGCTACAATGGAGTAATTTCAGCGGGAGCAGGAACCAATAATCGCCTCAACGGAAATATCCTTTTTAACCTCAAAAAAAACAGGGTTAATCCCTCTATGATGTATGGATATAATCAATCTTATAATTATAATAATGGCTACACGCACCGCACCAATCTCAATCACAGAACGGTAACAAATTATTTTAATCAGGAGAACCAAACCACTATGGGTAATATGATGCATAATGCGCGCATTGGTTTGGATTATCAACTCACCAATCGTAGCACCATCAGCATTTCTGAAATGGTTATGAGAGGGATAAATATCACCAACGATTCTCAGGAATTCAATACCAAAAGCCCTGCATTAAATACATTGATTTCAGGGGATAGGCTCATGGGAGGAAAAGGAAATATGTATAACTCCACCTCTCAGATTTCCTATAAAAGAACCTTCCCGCAAAAAGGAAAGGAGTTTTCTGCGGATGTAAATTATAACTATTCTGGTGGTGATAACAACACGGATTATAGCACCAAAAACTATGATATATATGGAGGATTATTACCTGCCAATCCTGAGTTGCAAAACCAAAATGGATTCTCTAAAAATCATAATATAAGTTTCCAAAGTGACTACACTTTACCAAAGAATGATACTACAAAAATTGAAACAGGAATAAGACTCAATTATAAAAAATCTGAGAGTCTTTTTAACGCCACTAACTATGATTACACGGAAAGCAAATATATGCGTGACACCTTCCTTAGCAACCATTATATGATTACAGATATGGTGAATGCTGCCTATATAACCTACACCAGCATGATTAAAAAATATGCTATTGGTTACCATGGTGGGTTGAGGTTTGAGCAGTCCTATTATATGGGTGAGGTGGTGGATAAAGGGCAGACCTTTTCATACAATTATCCAAGCACTTTGCAGACTATTCCTAAGGCACTTTTTCCTTCTATTTATTTCTCCAAAAAAGTAAAAGAGACCCATGAATTCCAACTGAATTTCTCCCGCAAAATCAACCGCCCAAATTTTTTTCAACTCATGCCGTTTGTTATGCATTCTGATAAATTTAACTACCGCATTGGCAACCCAAAACTCTCTCCTGAGTTTACCAATCTGTCAGAATTTAACTACAATAAAACTTTGCCTAAGGGCAATTATCTCGCATCACTTTATTTCAGATATACCGAGGCTCCCATCACTATGGTGGTTACAGTAGTACCCGGCAATGAAGGCATTTTGAGGAATACTCATGAGAACGGGAAAAACAGTTTTATTTTTGGCTCTGACCACGCTTTTAAATACCAGTTCTCCCCCAAATGGGATGTGATGGCGAGTATCAATCCCTACTATTTAATTATTAATTCCACCGCCTCACAAGGCAATTTGAGTAATGCAGGTTTTAGTTTTAATTCAAAATTGATGACTATTTATAAACTGCCTTTAGGAATTAATTTGCAGGTAAATGGTGAGTATGAAGCGCCAAAAGTTATTCCGCAAGGTTATATAAAAGCGCGGTATTCAATGGATGTTTCTTTGGCGAAAGATTTCTTTGGGATTGGCTCTGTAAACCTCAGCGTGAATGATGTTTTTAACACCCGCCGCATGTGGGTGCAATATGATACCGAAGCTTATCAACAGGAGATTTCAAGGAGGCGTGAAAGCAGGTATATTAAATTTGGATTCAACTACCGCTTTGGTAAAATGGATGCTTCTTTTATGAAAAAAAGAAGCTCCAAACAAAACCAAATGCAGAACAATGGAGGCGGAGATTCTGACTTCTAACAACCCACACAATGCAGAACCAAAGCACCCTTAAATTGTATGAAGTCCTTGCGGGTGCAGCGAAAATTTGTGTGGCGCATGGGGTACAACATGTAGTGCTTTCTCCCGGTTCGCGTAGTGCCCCCTTGGCGCTGAGTTTTATGCGCAACCCGGACATTAACCACTACATAATTCCTGATGAAAGAAGTGCTTCCTACACCGCATTGGGTATGGCGCAAAGCCTTGGGAAAGCTGTTGCTTTGGTTTGCACTTCCGGCACTGCGGCGCTGAATTATGCACCTGCTATAGCAGAGGCTTTCTTTAGTAAAATCCCATTGCTGGTTATTACGGCAGACCGCCCCGCAGAGTGGATTGGGCAGGCAGATAATCAGGCAATTTTTCAGGAAAATATTTATGGGAAGCATGTAAAAAGCGCTTTTAATTTCCCCTCAGATTTCAGCCACCCTGATGCGCAATGGCATGCTTGGAGGGTTTTTAATGAGGCACTCAATATTGCAAACACGCAACCCTGCGCACCAGTGCATATCAACGTACCAATGCGCGAACCCTTGTATTTGGATGCGCCCATTGATGCTTCTCAAATCAATCCAAAAATTATTAAAAGAGAGGATTTGAGAAAGGCAATTGATTTCAAAAATCTCTCAGAAGAACTAAAAAATCATAAGAAGATTTTGTTTGTGGCAGGGCTTAATTCCCCTAACAAAAATCTGAAAGAAATTCTAGAAAATTTCATTGCTGAAAACAAACAAATTCTGATTCCTGATATTACTTCCAACCTACATGGGGTTGCCAATGCTATCAATTTTTATGATGAGATTTGTGCCAATCCTGCTGAGGATTTATTCCCTGATTTGGTGATTAGTTTTGGTGGGGCAGTAGTCTCGAAAAAGCTAAAAGAGTTTATCAAAAATCCTAATGTAAAAGAACATTGGCATATTTCTGACAGCGAAACTGCAGCGGACACTTTCCAGAAACTCACCAAAATCATTAATGCTGATGCAGCAGATTTTTTTGCAGGGATGGAGGTTTCTCCCAACCCTTCTTATCTTGAAAAGTGGAACACCTTAAATAATAATTTTTCTCAACAAGCCTCCACAAAAGACTGGGATGAGAGGTCTGCAATTAATTTTATACAAACACAAATTTCTGGCAATTCTGTTTTGCATTTAGGAAATAGTTTGCCCATACGCCATGTAATGAAAAACCCAATTCTTGATGGTGATGTAGAAGTTTTTTCCAACCGTGGCACCTCAGGAATTGATGGCTGCCTAAGCACTGCTGTAGGGCATAGTATGTTGGATGCAAGAACCCAAACTTTGATAGTGGGCGACCTTAGTTTTATGTATGACCGCAACGGACTTTGGAATAATTACCTCAAAGGGAATCTTAAAATTATTATCCTCAATAACCATGGTGGGAGGATTTTTGAAAAACTCCCCGGCGCAGCCAAACAGCCAGAGTTGCAAGAGTATTTTGTTACCCACCAGCCCCTGAATTTTAAAGCGACCGCAGCACAACACAACTGTGAATATTTCTTAGCAAATGATTTTTCTTCTCTGGAAAATGGGTTGAAGAAAATGTATGGAGAAGAATCTAAATCTCCTCAGGTTTTGGAGGTGGAGTTAACTAATCCAACCCATTCTTCCTCTTAAACTCCACCACAGAGTTAGAGAATTTATAGCCCCCTTCTCGGTATGGGAATTCACATTTAAGGCTGTCTAGTTTTTTGCCATCTTCGCTTAGTAAAGAGTAGTCCTCAGCTATTATTTTTTGGGTAGTAAGGTATTGGGTTCTGGTTTCTTTGGCTATGCTGTTGCCGGCACACACACTTCCAAAAAAGCCACAATAGTATTCGTAGATGGCGGTTTTGCCATCTTTATCAAAGTAGTAGCAATGGTTAATAGTGTACTCGCCAAGTGGTGCAAAAGGCTCTTCGTAGGCGTAGATTAATTTCCCTTTTTTATCATACAGTAAAGCAAAGCTCATTTCAATATTGCTCTCTGCCGGCCAATAGTTTTTTGCTTTTACTGCAAAGGGTTTATCCATCCCTTTTGTCTTGCAGAAATACTTCATACTTTCCGGAGATTTCTTCACCATTTTATCAATTTTAACTTTTGATTTTTTTAAGGATTTGAGGCGTGATTTGATATTGCCATCCGCAGAACTCAAAAGAAATAAAAGAGAGATGGCAGCCAGAAAACCGAAAAGAAATTTTGTGGATTTTAACATGAATTTGCGTAGGCAAACACACCGCCAAATTCTGTAATTTGCCCCTTATTTCAATCCACCAAAATACACCTCAATTAGCACATTGGCAGCAGAAGACGGCAAAAAAACCTCCACCAAAAAGAAGATAAAACTTAGGTTTTGGGCTAAGGTAGTGCGGATAAGCCTCTACACCCTTGCCGGATTTTTCCTTTATTTTTTATTGGTGGATATTAATTTTCTATGGCTCTTTGGCAAAAGCCCAAGCATCTCTGATTTAAAAAATCCTAGGATGAGTCAGGCATCAGAAATATATACAGCTGATGGTGTTTTGTTGGGGAGATATTACGCTGAAAACCGCAGTCCTGTGAATTACAAAATGCTTCCTCAGCACCTCATCAATGCACTTATTGCTACAGAGGATGTACGCTATTATGACCACCATGGGGTTGATTTCAAATCTGTAGTTTCCATCTTTTATTACGCAGCAAAAGGGGATAACAGAGGCGGAAGTACCATCACCCAGCAGCTGGCAAAAAATCTTTATAAAACAAGAAAGGATGTTAGCAAAGGATTGCTTGGCAGCATCCCCGGATTCAAAACTTTTATCAGCAAAACCAAAGAATGGATAACAGCCTTTAAACTGGAAAGCAATTTTGACAAGAAAGAAATCCTCACCCTCTATTTCAATACTGTTGATTTTGGAAGCAATACTTTTGGCATCCGCACCGCGGCAAAAACTTTTTACAATACCACGCCGGATAGCCTCAGCATTAACCAATCAGCGGTGCTAGTAGGCTTGCTAAAAGCGCCTACTTATTATAGCCCGTTGGCAAATCCTAAGAATTCTTTGATGCGCAGAAATACCGTCCTTTCTCAAATGGAAAAATATGGTTTCTTAAAAAATGAAGAGAAAGAAGCAGTAAGTTCAGAACCTCTCATTTTGGATTTTCATGTTGATAATCCTTATGATGGTCCCGGGGTTTATTTCCGCGGAGTGATGAATAATTACTTAAAAGAATGGGGCAAAAAAAACGGGTACGACCTCTACACAGATGGGCTAAAAATCTACACAACTATTGATAGCCGTTTGCAGAAATTGGCAGAAGAATCTGTTGCTGAACACATGCGCCCTTTGCAAAAAAGATTTAACAATCATTGGGAAGGAAGAAACCCTTGGGTGGATGAGAGGAATAAAGAAATGCCCTTTTTTATTGATTCTCTTGTTAAGAAATCAGACTATTATAAATTCATTGCTAAGAAATATAAAGACCGCCCTACCATGCTCACCAAACTACTTAACAAAAAGCGCAGGATGAAAGTTTTTACATGGAAGGGTGATAAGGATACCTCATTCAGCATGATGGATTCTATAGCCTATTACAAACATTTTCTCCATGCCGGATTTATGGCCATGGACCCCAACACGGGCTACATAAAAGCATGGGTGGGTGGCATCAATTATAAGTACTTTAAGTTTGACCATGTGAAGCAGGCAAAGCGCCAACCGGGCTCAACTTTTAAGCCCTTTGTGTATGCCGCAGCTTTTGAAAAAGGCTACTCCCCTTGCGACAGATTGCGTGATGAACCCATCACCATAAACTATGTAGAGAATGGTGAAAATAAATCATGGTCGCCACATAATGCCGATTGGGAATTTACAGGAGATAGTATGAGTTTGCGCCATGCGATGGCACTTTCCATCAATGCTATTGCCGCAAAGATGACAGAGAAAATTGGTTGGAATACCGTGGCAGAATATGCCCGCAAATGCGGCATCCGCACTCCTATAAAAGCTGTGCCCTCCATCTGCCTTGGCTCTAATGATGTTAGCCTTTATGAACTCGTGGGGGCTTATGGCACTTTCATGAATTATGGCGAATGGATTGAGCCTGCTTTCATCACAAAAATCACAGATAAAAATGGAAAGGTCTTGCACACTTTTGTTGCGCATAGAGAAAAAGCCATCAGCGAAGAAACTGCTTTTTTAATGAGCTATATGTTGCAGGGAAGTATTGAAGAAGGTGGCACTTCAGCCAACCTCTGGACGTATGATTTATGGAAACATAACAACCGTATGGGCGGCAAAACCGGCACCAGCAGCAACCACTCAGATGGCTGGTTTGTGGGTGTAGCAAACGGAATGGTAGGTGGAGTTTGGGTAGGTGGTGAAGACCGCTGTATCCACTTCCGTACTACAGATATGGGAGAAGGTTCGCAAACTGCATTACCTATTTTTGGTTTGTTTATGGAGAAAGTTTATGCTGATGAATCCTTGGGATTTAAGCAAGGCCCGCTACCAAAACCAAGAGTAAAAATCAACAAAACTTATATGTGCAATGGTGGCAAACCACGTCATCAAAAAAAGGCAGACAGCACCACTGTTGAGGTAGGAGATTTGGAGAAAATAAAATAAAAAAGCCACCTAACATGGTGGCTTTTTATTCACTAAATTTTGGTTGAACTTCTTACCTTCTGTTACCAAATAATCTTAATAGATAAAGGAAGATATTTAAGAAATCAAGGTATAAATTGAGTGCGCCAAAGATGGCAAGTTTGCCAACAGAAGCACTTCCTTGTTCATCAAATTCTATCCCTGCGCCAATGCGTTTTAGCTTCTGCATATCGTAGGCTGTTAAGCCCATAAATACAATTACACCAATGAAACTAATCACATAGCTCATAGTGCTGCTACCCATAAATGCATTAATAATACTTGCAAGAATAATCCCTATCAAACCAAACATCATGAGTTTTCCAAAACTGGTTAAATCCGTTTTAGTAGTGTAGCCTGCTACAGCCATAATTCCAAAAACTGCAGCTGCTACCCCGAAGGTTGAAATAACAGAACCCATTTGATAGATGATAAAAATAAAACTTAGACTCATGCCTGTGAGTACAGAATAAGCGATGAATAAACCAATCATTGCAGGGAGGGAAAGTTTGTTGTAGCCTAAACTCATCCCAAAGACAAATGCAAGCGGGGCAAACATCACTATCCACCCAAAGGCTGTCATCCCAGTTTCACTAACTAAATAATTAATTAAGCTTGTTGTTCCAAAGATGTATGCAGTAAATGCACTTATACCAAGAGCCACTGCCATCCAAGTAAATACTTTTGCTAAAAATATTTTAGCTACTTCTGCGGTTTCGTCTACCGCTTTTGTGTATTGAATTTCGTTGTTTTCCATTGTTTGTTTTTTTAAGTTTTGGAGTTTGCTGTTTGTCAAATTAAAGACCAAAATTAATGGTTGCAACCAATATGAAAAATTGGCAGTGATAGATTTAATCTTGTCTTTTAAATTTATAAACATTTGATTTCAGATATTTGCCCCTTAATTCTTAAAAATGAAATATCAAGCTGATGACCTCGCGTGTTTTTCTAAGCAAATAGAATTTGCTCTTGCCAATTATTCTTCCCCTAAAATTAACCTCGCTGATTATAACAATATTATCCTTGCTGGGCTTGGAGGCTCAGGCATTGCAGGCAGAATTATCAAAAGTCTTTTGTTTGCCAATTGCCCTTTACCGGTAGAGGTAATTTCAGATTATGAGCTTCCCGCATACGCAGGTAAAAAGACGCTGGCAATCATGAGTTCTTACTCTGGTAACACAGAAGAAACCCTCTCCATGTATGCCAAAGCAAAAGCTAATGGATGCAGTATCATCTGCATTTGTACAGGTGGCAAATTGGCTGAATTAGCCAATGCAGATGGTTATAAATTGTATAAAGCAGAGGCTGGTTTCCAACCCCGTATGGCGTTGGGTTATTCACTAAGTTATCTCTTACTTTTGTTTGGGGAGATAACAGCAATTGATAATAAAACAGAATTAAAAGCCGCAGCAGTAGCGTTGGTAAACACCCCCATTTATTTGGGTGAGGGATATAAATTCTTTGATTTTATTAAGCCACAACTTCCTGCAAAAACAATTATTGTTACTGATTATTTCTGCAACCCAATTGGTTTGCGGTTTTGCCAACAACTTCAGGAAAACGCAAAAGTGGAAGCATTTTTACATGAGTTACCCGAGGTAAATCATAATGTAATAGAAAGTTATTACGGCAAAATGGATTCTGTTTTTTTCTTTATAAATGCAGGGCTAAACGAAAGAACCAATTTGCGTTTTGGATTCCTAAAAAGTCTATTAGAAAAAAACGGAAATTACGTAATAAGCATTGAAGTGCAACCCAACCTTGTCAATACCCTTGAGGTGATTTATACCCTTGATTGGATTTCATTAATTATTGCAAATCACAGAGAAGTGAACTCTTCCGCAATCCATAACATTAATGCTTTAAAAGAGTTTTTAGGCAAGAATTAAAATCGTAAAATTACAGACTTGCCCTTAGTTTTGCCCCGTGTTATTATTATTTGAATTCACCAAAGAGTTTGTTTTTAAGTTCATGCGGTTTGGCGCGGTTGGCGTTAGCGGTACGGCACTGGATTTTGGAATTACTTATCTCAGCAAAGAGATTTTTAAAACCTCTAAATACATTGCCAATGCATTGGGTTTTGTTATTGCTGCAAGTAGTAATTATTACCTCAATCGCATCTGGACTTTCCATAGTTCAGACTCCCATGTTGGGATGGAATTCACCCGTTTTTTTACCGTAGCATTAATTGGTTTGGGGATTAACACCCTCATTATTTATTACGTAAATCAGAAGTTGGGAAAAAACTTTTATGTGGCAAAAGTGGTAGCAACCGGCGTAGTTCTTATGTGGAATTTTTTAGCGAATCAGTTTTATACCTTTGCTACAAAGTAATTACCTAACTCCAACCCTGCCTGCATAAAACAATTGGGTAGGCCTCTCCAAGGGAGAGGGGGCAAGAAAACTCCTTAATACAATTTTAACAAGCCACTTTAGCGGTGTATTGTACTTTTGCAGTAAATCAATATGAAAACATTAGTATTAGGCGCTTCCACCAATCCAAGCAGATACTCATTTATTGCAGTAAATAGATTGCTGCAGCATGGGCATCAAGTGTATGCTGTGGGGATAAAAAAAGGAAGCATTGCCGGGATTGAAATCAATAACGGCAAGCCCGAATATACTGATGTGGATACAGTAACACTTTACTTAAACCCTACCCACCAAAAGGAGTGGTATAGTTACCTCATCAACCTTAAACCACGCCGCATTATTTTTAACCCCGGCACTGAAAATCCGGTATTTGAAAAGCTGGCAAATGATGCAGGAATAGAAACTGAAGAAGCTTGTACTTTAGTAATGCTAAGCACTGGTGTTTATTAAAATTAAAACATAAAAATCGCATAATAAAAATGAAAGCAGTAATCCCCGTAGCTGGTATAGGCTCACGCCTTAGGCCACACACCCACACCCAACCCAAAGCGCTGATTCCGGTAGCAGGAAAGCCTATTTTGGCACATATCATTGACTCTTTGCAAGAGGCGGGTTTCAATGAATTTGTGTTTATTATTGGGTATCTTGGAGAGAAAATTCAGGAGTATGTAAAGGATGAGTATGGAGATAAAATCAACAGCACTTTTGTGGTGCAATCAGTACGCGAAGGGATTGCCCACGCCATATGGACTACCAAAGAATTTATTGAAGGGGAGGACGAAATTATCATAGCCCTTGGTGATACCATTTTTGATATGGACATGAAGGATTTTATGGCTACACCACACTCTGCTTTAGGCACTAAAAAAGTAGACGACCCACGCCGCTTTGGGGTGGCAGAATTGGACAGCAATCACTTCATCACAAAGTTGGTGGAGAAGCCTGCTATCCCACTTTCTAACCTTGCCTTAGTGGGAATTTATAAAATCAAAAATGTGGATGGATTGCTATCTTCCATCAAACATATTATTGAAAATGACATCCGCACTAAAAATGAATTTCAGCTAACTGATGCGCTGATGCACATGATTGAAGGTGGTGAGAAATTCACTAGCTATGCCGTGGATAATTGGTTTGATTGCGGAAAAAAAGATGCCCTTTTGGAAACCAATGCTATCCTTTTAAAGAAGCCAAATTTTGGTCAATCAGCCTCTAATAATTTTGAGAATACCATCATTATTCCACCTGTAAATATCCACCCCAATTGTGATATTAAGCACTCCATTATAGGTCCAAATGTTTCTATTGGTCCTAAGGCAATTATAGAAAATTCTATTATCTCAGAATCTATTATTGGCCCTGATGCCCACATCAAAAATGTGGTGCTTTATAATTCTTTAATTGGGAATGAGGCAACCCTAATAGGCATGAAACAAAGCCTTAATTTGGGAGATAGCGCTGAAATTAATTTTGAATAAACAGGGATTGGAGAACAACCGAATCACCGAACTTTTTGGAATTGAATACCCCATTATTCAGGCGGGGATGATATGGTGCAGCGGATGGAAATTAGCCGCCGCCGTAAGCAATGCAGGAGGGTTAGGATTAATAGGTTCCGGCTCTATGTATCCTGAGGTTTTACGGGAACATATCCAAAAATGCAAAGCTGCCACCAACAAACCTTTTGGGGTTAATGTGCCCTTGCTTTATCCTGATATTGATAAGCATATTGCCATCATTATTGAGGAAGGAGTTAAGATAGTTTTTACCTCTGCGGGTAATCCAAAAACATGGACTGCTGCCCTCAAAGAAAAAGGAATTACAGTAGTGCATGTGGTATCAAGTGTAAAATTCGCCAAGAAGTGCGAGGAGGCTGGAGTGGATGCTGTGGTGGCAGAAGGTTTTGAGGCTGGAGGCCATAATGGCAGAGAAGAAACCACCACTTTTGTTTTGATTCCAGCAGTGCGGGATGCCATCAAAATTCCCCTAATTGCGGCAGGCGGAATTGGCAATGGAAGAGGCATGTTAGGCGCTATGGCTTTGGGTGCAGATGGGGTACAAATAGGGACTCGCTTTGTGGCTTCTGAAGAGAGCTCTGGCAATATTGCTTTTAAAAATGCACTCATCAATTCTAATGAAGGCGACACCAAACTTATGTTAAAGCAACTTACCCCTGTGAGGTTGTTACGCAATCATTTTTTTGAAGAAATAGAAGCCGCCGAAAAACGTGGTGCAAGTATAGAAGAACTCACCCAACTCCTTGGTAAAGCGAGAGCAAAGCATGGTATGTTTGAGGGCAATCTTGAGGAAGGAGAATTAGAGATTGGGCAGGTATCTGCCTTTATAAAATCCATAAAACCAGCAGCAGGAATTGTAGCAGAAATCTGGGGAGATTTTAAAAGACTTAAGGAATTATTTTCTAAATAGCACAAGGCTATGGTGTCAACGTATACCTTAAACTAAACCCAATGTTGTGCTGCGAGGTTGGGTATTGCGTGGATACGTGTGGGGTGGTGAGTTGGCGTTTGTAGAATATTTTTGCGGTAAGGGACTTAGAAAGTACATAATCAATATTGGGTTGCAGAGAAAGTATCTGCTGCCCAGATGCCGATTGCGCCTGCCCTTGGTCTAACACACGGATGGTGGTTTTGTTATCACGGATGGAGAAATCCAATCTTGCTGTTAATTCGTTTTGCAGGTAGAATTTCTTTTTGCCCCGCCTTGCAAAAGGGATTAAAAATTTATTGGTTTTGTAGCCCGCACCAATAGTAAACTCATCGCTTTTTATTTCGGTGAGCTGGTAGTTGGTAAAGCCAAAAGAAAGGTTGCGTGATTTCTTATATTCTATCCTTGTGGTCATGTTATTTACCCAAGTAATATCCAATCCGCCAAGGGGGGCAAAGTCCTCTGTAATTACCATATTATCTATTTGCAATTTAGCACGGAGGTTGGTATCACCTACAGCTTTTTTGTTAGGGTCATAGAGCAAAGTAGTTTGGTAATTTCCAACAGTGTAAAGTGATTTATAGGAATGGTTAAAGGTGATATTCTTGGCGAATTTTTTCACGAATTCTATATTATTTAAGCCGTTATAATTCACACGCCAATTAGGCATTGGCATATTAATAAAAGGACTCAGGGCAATGGTATTGGCATCTTTTCCTAAATAGGCCGCCATAAAAGAATACATCAAAACTTCTTGCTGTGTGCCACCATATCCCATAGGGAAACCTGTGGTCGGATTTATCTTTCCACGGTTCACAATGTTATCATCTGAGAGGCGGCGGGCTACAATAAGTCTGTTGAGTTGCAACTGCTCAAACACAGGCGAAATATTATTGGGTTTGTCTTTTATAAAGGAGGTAGAAATAGGCAAAATTGAAATGCTAAAACTCCCTGTAGTCACAGGTGCATAGGCTTGGTAATGTCCATTGTCAGCCTCAGTCCATCTGTATAAAGTCTGGTAATTTTCTACATAGCGCTTGGTAAAATCAACAGTAATCCTAAAGTTTTTTAGGGGTTCAAGAGTTGCGTTTCCTGTGAAATTAATCGTCTTGGTTTTTATAAGATAGGCAGTGTAGGAAGTATCAATATTTTTGCCCTTCTGCAACCAATCATTATCAGCAATAGTTTTTTGTAAAGAGGCTACATCCTGTTGCAAGCCCAGCACAAATAATGGCCCGGGTGCAAAGGCATTGTTTGGGTCCATCCCTAAATATTTTGCCTGATGTTGGAAGCCAGGAATCGTTGTTCCCTCTCCATAACTATAGTTTACGGAAACTGCCCGTATTGTCATTAAAAGGCGAAGGGAATTTTCCGCCAATCTTATAGCACCTTCATTAATGGGTATCTGTTTTTCTAACGTGTCTTTGCCTGTTTTGCTACGCTTTTTATTCGCCTCTTCCTGTTGTTTCTTTTTGATATCTTCAATATTACTTTGCCCTTGAACAATCTTTTTCAGGAAAGGAATTTTGCTGTATAGACCTGCAAAATTTAGCTGACCGTTTATGTTAATATTCTCAGCATTGGAGATAGTATTTTTAATATTAGGGCTTGCGGGAGGCGCACCTGCCCATCCATAAGTACCCTGATAAGTAGTTTGCAATGTAGTCCAATCCAATAGCGGTAATTTGTTGATGGGCACATCATAACTCAAGGATACATTATGGTTATAGCCATATAATCTTGGGCTGATAATATTGTTTTTTACAGAATCCTTTTTCCATTGCTGGTCAATCTTTCCATCAGGCTCTGATACTCTCAAATCTGCCTTGCCGCTATAGCTAAATTTTAAAGATTTGGCGAGGTTGTAGCGGAAATCATAGGTGCGGTTCATCTTAAAATACTTATCATAAATTGGGATGATTTGGGATTTGTAATCATCCGTATTTCTATAAAGTATTTCGCCAAATTTTCTATCTACGGACTGGGTGAAAGCAAAAGTTTGTGGCAGGTAATAGAAGTTGAATTCTGAAATCAATTTTAGGTAAGGCCCTGCCTTTCCTTCTCCTAATTTTTTGAAGGGCTCTACAGATTTTGCTTTGAAATTATAGTTGTAGCCAATGACGCCTTTGTAGAGTTTGTCATAGTCATAAATCTTTTCAATATTCCTTTTAAAAACCTCGGAATAGGAATAAGTAACATATACATTTTCAATATCCCAAGGGTAAGAGCTTTTGCGCTTTGGGTTAGGCATTTTCTTCACGTTAGTGAAGTTGAGATTTGTTCTTGAAGTAAAATCCAGATTTGCTTTTAGCACGGAATCCTTTTTACTTGGGAAACCATCATAAGCATTCACCACATCGTTAAAAGGCAAATCCTGCCTGAGGGGGTTGAACCTTGGGCGCTGAGAATTTTCAGAATAACTTACATAAAAAGGTATCTCCAAATACAACATTTTGGGTAGCAATTTCCCAAGCCTCAATGAAGAGGCAATATCAAAAGTAGAAGTTTCTTTTTGGCTGCGTTGCTGCACTGATTGTTCTAAAGTTCCAAAGCCAATTGACCGCCTTGTTACGGAAGAAGACACTGTTCCTAAATCAGCCAGCTTAACATTGGCACTAAGGTTAGCTGCCCATCCGGTGCTTTCATCAAACTCGGTAATTCGTAGCTCATCCAACCAAAATTCTCCGCACAAAGGCTTGCCATCATCTTTCGGGTTTCTTATCCCAATCATAATGGTTTTCATATTTCCCAAATCCGGATTTCCTACCACCGTTACTATCCCTTTTCCATCCGCCGCGGCTGTGGTAAAAGGGGCAAGCAAGCTGGCGCCTTTTACTTCTCGCAATTGTTTTGCGCCGTATAAATCTGATAATAAAATATCCATCCTATTTTGTTCAGGCCATATTTCATCTTTGCTTTTTGAGCTGGTATTGGTAACTTTTAAAGGGGCTTCGTACTCATAATAATTATTGGTTTGGTCAGCGCCTACTCTTATAAAAATATGGGCTTCATCATCCCTTAAAGTATTGTTTTGTTGATGGGCATGCACAAAGAATTTAAGGTGTTTATAAAGCCTCACATCAAACTGTGTGTTCTTAAAAACCGACCTTGCATCACCATCATCAAGCCCACAAATTCTTAATGCAAGCGACTGCTCATTTTGTGCAATTTGGTCAGGGGTGGTTTGGTCAACATCACGGATAATGCCTGGAGGAATTACATAAGGTGGCTTACTGTGACCGTTCTTTTCAAGGCTCACACTGGCTACCGTGAAATTGGTATTATCATCATCTACAGTTACCTGTTGCCCCGGGGATTTTAAAGAGAAAAGATTCTTCCTCCACTCGCCTCTCACCAAATCCATTCTTGCAAAACGGATGGTGGTTTGGTCAGTAAATCCTGTCATATACATCCTCATAAAACGGATGGATTTTAAATCGGGCTGCCCAACTTTTTTCAGGAAATCATTCACCGGAACTTTGAACTGATACCATGTAATATTGGTCGTTTTTTTATCCTTGGTAGTTACCGGAACAGTGAGGATATCTGTGATGTAATTCTTATCCCTAAACTTTAAATCGTTAGTGTTTATTTTGATTTTATATTCAAAAAACTCCTCTGTTTGGTTGAGGGTAAAATCTCCGTTTAAGTCTTCATCATCAGGGTTGGTAGTACCATATCCTGAGGAGTTAGCAGCACCGGTATTTGCAACTGGAGTATTGCCTTGCGGGTTGTTATAATATTTGTAACGGCGGATGATATCTGCATTGGCAGCGTTGTAATCATCACCTGTATAAAAATGAAAATTATCTGCAGAAGGGTCGTCATCAAACTTTGGATAAACTGATGATTTTACTTTGGATTGCACCTTGGTGAGGTAGCTATATTTCTTCTCCAAATAATCACGTTCATCGTTATCAGTATCTGTTGGGCCAAGGCCATCATAGCCCACATCCTGATACTTTCTTGAGGTGGCATCATTGTCAAAAGCACGGGTAATATGCAGCAGTTTTGGGATTCGTGCATAGGCAGTAGAATCCACATTATCCACCGTAGAAGTTTTAGGCAAACCATTCTCCCAACTCTCTCTTCCATCCTTCAAAATGTCTTCTGAAACATTACCCAAATTCAATACTATTTCTCCATTAAGATTATTGTTTTTAATCAATGGGTCCATCATCCAAAACTCCACATATTGAATGTTTGAGGCTTCAAAATCGCTATTATCAATTTTGCGCATTATACCGCCCCAATGCTTTTCCGGATGCAATAAATAGCCATCAGCATCAAGGTCATCAGTATTAAAATTATAAGGGCCTCTTTCGTTAGGATAATAGGTTAAATCTAAGGTGGCAAGTGTGCCAGGGGTACCTGTCGGCAATTGCTTATTTGGGAATACTTCCGTCTCAATTACCTCCCGCATATATGGGTCGCTTTGCATACCTAAATCAGACTTTATATGTGCTGGAGTAAGAGTATTATTTCTGAAGAAAATAGGGTCAATAGTGTACCATGTCAACTTTGCCCTGTTGTAGTTGGAAGCAATATTATCAAACAAACCAGACTCTGGAAATTTTGGAGAAGTAGGGGTGCTGGCAAGCGACCAATAATTTCCTAATCTCAAATCATAGCCAACTTCGCTGGCTTCAAAATCATCAAGGTATGAGACTCCCTTTTCTTTATTATTTACACCATCAAGCAAGGTTGGGTGTCCGGGAATTATCTGGGCAAACTCTCCTTTTAAAAGGATGTTGGATTTTTCTTTGGTTTCATAGAAAGGAAGTTTATCTACCATTTTTGTAAGGAATCTGGAATCAGTCGTGTAGCTTCCATCCAATCCCCAAATAGCATTTCGTATGGGCTCCTCACCAATATTTACTTTGGTAGTGAGGGGGCGTTCTCTCAAATAAAGCAAGGTACCACCAAGGTTAAAATCTTTGCTGAATTTATACTCTGCCCTTGTGCCCATCATGGTTTTTTGTTGGATGGAGAAAAGTGAATTGCTCTCCAACTGAACCCTAATTACAGAACCAGAACTAATAATTCCCGGGTTAATAATTTTTACTCTGCCTAAAGAATAATCCACCGTAAAATCTGAGTTTTCATGGAGCTCCTGCCCACCAGCGTAAACCTTTACTGCTCCCTGTGGAATATTGAAAGCACCCAAAGAAATTTCAGAACCGGAAGTGCTTTGGTAGTATCCTCTTAAATAAAATTTGTTCTTACTTGCTTGCTGTATGGCTACTGATTTTGTGGAAGAATAAAGCGAGTCATAAATAAACTTTTCCGCAACCACTGGGTCAGCAAATTTTTTGCGTAAACTTTTTCCAAAAGGCTCAAGCACCGGGAAGATAATTCTACCGTTAGAACTGTTAACGGTTACCCCTTCTAAATAGTCAAAATTACCATCTGCCTTAAGCTCAACCTGAGAGTTAAATCTATCCAAACCAAGTAACCTAATTAGTGGAATTCCATCAACTCCTTTATCCGAAGGTACCGGTAAATAATTGAGGTAGGCGCCACTTTCATTATCCTCATAAATTACTTGTAGTTTGAAATCTGTTGCCTGAATTTGATAGGCATTTAGTGAATAAACATTCTTCATCATCAAATTCCATAGCGGCACATCAGTACGGGTTGAGGTTCCTTTCAATAATTTTACGTAAAGCACGTTTGGGTTGTAAACATCAGGTGGAACATCTTTAGAAAACTCACCCACCTGAAATCTTTGTCCACCTACAGTATATTCATACGCTACGGCGACTACATCATCAGGTTTGAGTGAAACATTTAAGGAAATATAACCCAATTTACCATTGAGGGTATATTCAGTTGCGGAAAGCAAACGGGCATTATCAAGGCGTGCATAATCAACAGCTTTAAAGCCGGCATTATTTAACTCTGTCCCCACAGATTTAGTTTCCCTAAATCCTTTATTTGTGATGATGTATTTTGAAAATAAATTGTTGTTTTGGTTTTCAGGATAAACAAAATCTGAGCTATCAAGCAGCGTTTTATTATAGGGTTTAGCTTCTCCAACATCCATCATCCCAACAATGTTTCTTGTATTCTGCACATTGCCCTGCCCATTGGTTACCCAAACCTCAACCTTACTAATTATTACTGGAGAAAACGAAGGATAATTTTTGTTGGCCTGCTCAAAATTATCTCTGAAATATTGTGATAAAAAGAAGTGCTTATTGGATTCGTAATTATCAGCAGTGATGTCAAATTTTGTACGTTGAGCACCGTTCTCTACTGTTATTTCTTTCTTCTCTCCTTTGTTTTGTGAGAACACACCAGTAAGATAAAGTTTACCAAACTGGAACTGACCTTTAACCCCAAACAAACTATGGCTACCTGTAATTAAAGAGTTGCTGATAGGCATAGAAACATCACCTATTTCAAAGTTTTTTACAATCTCATCTTCCTTACCATTGTAGTTTATTTTCTTTTGATTTTGGAAATCAAAGGCAGCTTGGGTATCATAGCTAAGGTTCAGTTTTACACGGTTGCCAATATTCCCCAGCACATTCATCTGAATCTTTTGGTCAAACTTAAACTGCTTTGATGTTTGCTCTTTTACACTCCAGTTTGGGTTAAGAGTTCTGTTATAATCCCAACCAAAAATTAACTCGGCAGAACCTGTAGGGCGTATGTCCACCAAGCCTCCAAATAATCCTTCAAACATGCCACCTTCTTTTATAGTTTTAGGTGGTACAAGGCTCTTAGAAAGTACATTTACTTGAGATGCGGAACGCCTGCGGAAATAATCCTGAATCCACTCTTTGGTATCCTGCCGCACATACTCGCCAAACGGTACATATTTGCTATCCACAATTTCTTGCTTACCCACTTTTGTGGTTTGGCGATACTCATTATGGGCACTGTCATACTCCACTTTGCTTTGGACTGCATTAGGAGTTTTAAGGTCAAGAGAATTATTTTTTATTCGGAGGTAAGGGTTCCATTTATCATACACTAAAGGATAGCGCAAACGGTTAGTGGTATCCTTTGGTACTACCGGAGAATCAATAGGATTTGCCTCCTCAAATGCTAATGGAAATTTAAGGGCACTAGACTTTCCGGCATACACAAATGCCACAACAGTAGATATGCCCACTGCGAACAGACTCTTGCGAAGAGATATAGAAAAAAGGGTCAAACTAAAAGTTAAAAATTGGTAGTGTAGAAGTCTAAATCAATTGCAATGCTTTTTTAATGAGTTGTTCAACGGTTAATTCTTCTGATTTATTATCAGCCTGTATTTTTATTATTGCTTTTTCTGCGGCAGATTTCACAAAGCCCAACATCACTAACGCAGAAACTGCTTCATTATTTTGTTTGTTAAAAGAAGATATTTCTATGCTATCTCCCATTGGTTCTTTTTGCAAAACATCTTGCAGTTCTATAATTATTCTTTGTGCGGATTTTGGTCCAATACCTTTTACAGATTTTAAGAACGTAACATCACCTTTTATTATTGCATGGCGTAATTCGTTGGGTGATAAATAAGATAAAAGTGTGCGGGCTGTGTTTGGTCCCACACCACTTATAGAAATCAAATGGCGGAAAAGCCCTCTTTCATTTTCATCATGGAAACCATAAAGGGAATGCCCATCTTCTTTTACAATAAAATGAGTGAGCAATCTGCAGCGGTCAAACCTCTGGATTTTCTCATAGGTATTTAATGAAATGTTGATTTGGTAACCAACACCATTTGTATCCAGAACTACGAAAGCAGGCGATTTGTGTGTAATTGTCCCCTCTATATGGTTATACATTTTTTGCGTTTATCAAAAATTTTTCCAATCATGCTATTTCCCTCTTAAACAGGTATAAATTATTTCTTTTCTTTGTTTTGTGCATCCATCACAGCCAATGAAACCATGTTCACAATCTCCCTTACTGATGAACCCAATTGTAAAATATGAACAGACTTTTTCATCCCTAAAAGCACTGGGCCTATGGCTTCCATAGCACCCAACTCTTGCAAAAGTTTGTAGGCAATATTTCCGCTGGAGAGGCTTGGGAATATTAATGTATTCACGGTATGCCCTGTCAAATCGCTGAACTCAAAATGTTCTTTCATCATCTCTGGGTTTACCGCAAAGTTTGCTTGCAACTCTCCATCAATAATCATTTCCGGGTGTTTCTTTTTTAGGATTGATACCGCCTTTGCCACAATCTTAGGTTGTTCTGCATCTGTAGAGCCAAAATTGGAGAAGGAAAGCATGGCAATTTTTGGGGTGATATCAAACTGCTTTACGGCATTATAAGTAAGCTCTGTGATGGTGACTAAATCCTCTGCCGTGGGTGCAATATTCACTGTGGTATCAGCCAAAAAGAAAGGCCCTTTTTTGGTGATTAAAATATACATACCTGCCACCAGATTCACCCCATCTTGTGCACCAATGGTGTGCAAAGCTGGGCGGATAGTTTCAGGGTAGCGGCGTGTAAGTCCGCTGATAAGTGCATCCGCCTCGCCGGTTTGTACCATAGCAGAACCATAGTAATTTCTGAGGCGCATTAATTTTTCACACTCAGCTTTATTAAGGCCTCTGCGTTTTCTTTTATCAAAAAGAAGTTGGCCATATTCCTTCTGATGAAGTTCATCCATAATAGGGTCAATCATGGGTACGTTTTCCAACCCCAATTTATATTCTTTAATCAGTGCTTTTATCTTTTGCACATTGCCCAAGAGGATAGGGTGTGCAATTTTTTCATCCCTTACAATCTGTGCAGCTTTTAAAATTTTGAGGTTATCTGCCTCAGCAAAAACTACCCGCTTAGGGTCTTTTTTAGCACGGTTTACAATGATGCGGGTAAGTTTATTTTCTATCCCAATTCTACCTCTGAGTTCTTCTTCGTAAGCATCCCAATCAGTAATTTGAATTTTAGCCACCCCAGACTTCATGGCTGCTTTTGCTACTGCAGGGGCAATGGTATAAATCAATCTCGGGTCAATAGGTTTTGGGATAATATACTCCCTGCCAAAAGTCATATTGGGCATGTTGTAAGTATGCGCAACAATATCCGGAACGGGAGTGCGGGTAAGCTCCGCCAATGCTTTCACTACTGCCAATTTCATCTCCTCATTTATAGTAGTAGCATTAACATCCAGCGCGCCACGGAATATGTATGGGAATCCTAATACATTATTTACTTGGTTAGGATGGTCACTCCTGCCTGTTGCCACAATCACATCTGGCCTTGAAGCTTTTGCGAGTTCATAATCAATCTCTGGGTCAGGGTTAGCAAGAGCAAAAACTATAGGGTCTTTTGCCATACTCTTCACCATGTCCTGTGAAATAATATTTGCTTTGGAGAGCCCAATAAATGCATCAGCATTATTCATAGCCTTCTCTAAAGTTTCATATTTTTCAGAAGTAGCAAATGGGCGTTTGATGTCGTCCAAATCTTTGCGGTCTTTGGTGATGAGTCCTTTACTATCAAATACCAAAAAATTTTTTGTGCTTGCCCCAAGTGCAACTAATATCTTCATGCAACTAATGGCGGAAGCCCCAGCCCCACTCACAACAAACTTTATATCCTTCATCTTTTTGCCAACAATTTCTGCGGCATTAAGCATGGCAGCACCCACTATCATGGCGGTGCCGTGTTGGTCATCATGCATCACAGGGATATTCATTTCTGCTTTAAGTCGGCGTTCTATTTCAAAGCATTCTGGCGCTGCAATATCTTCTAAATTTATTCCACCGAAAGTGGGTTCTAAAGCCTTCACCACTTTAACAAAATCTTCAACCTCTGTGGCGTTAACCTCTATATCAAAGACATCAATATCAGCAAATACTTTAAAGAGAATCCCCTTTCCCTCCATCACAGGTTTGGATGCCTCCGGGCCAATATTTCCTAATCCTAAAACTGCCGTGCCGTTGCTGATAACACCCACCAAATTGGCTTTTGCGGTGTATTTGCGCACCAATTCTTTGTCTTTAGCAATCTCCAGACACGGCACTGCAACTCCAGGAGAATATGCCAACGCCAAATCCATTTGGGTGCTGGTGGGTTTGGTAGCTACCACTTCTATTTTTCCAGGCCTGCCTTTGCTGTGGTAATCAAGGGCATCTTGGTTTTGGATTTTCTGTTTCATCTTGGCAATTAAACTCTTTAAGCGGTGCAAGTTAATAAAAGATAATTGTTACCTAATCATTCTAATTTAAGGCAACTTGGTTAACCCTTAAAAGATGGGTTTTAGAGGTTTGTTTTATAAAATCTATATTTGCTCTTTAATCATTAATAACTATGCAAATTAAGAAAAGGGAATCAAGGTTAAAAAGTAAAATCTCGTTAATGTTTTTTTGTTTTTGCATGTTGATGATAATGGCGCAACTCACTGCCATTGCTCAAGACGTAGAAACTAAAAAATTCAACTTTAAAGATTATTTATTAGGAGAAAAAGACAATAGGGTTTTTGCTACAGAACTTAATCTTCATTATGGCTATATTTATTCTCCTTTGCAATACAAATCCTTTAATGATTTTCTGGATCTGTACATGACTTTAAACAAAAAAGACAATATCAACATACCTTCTTTTAGCCCCGTATGGCACAGCACTTATGGTGTTAGTTTTAGGATTGCTGCGCTAGGTGCAGAGATAGGAACAACAGAGCTAAACTATCATACCCAAGCAGATAAATATTTTATTGATACCGCAGGAAACCCCATAGGGCGAAGAGAATTTGATTTAGGCCTTTCTGAAAATTATATGGCAATTTTTATAGGTATGCGCAAACGCTATTATGGTTACGGAGTGAGTGTGGGAGGCGTATTTGGTACTGCTACCTTAAAACCAACATTTAGGGATTATACTACTCAAAAAAGTAATCCCGGAGGAACTGCTCCATATTTAATAGGAACCTTTACGGGTAGATACAGATATGTAACCATAGGCCCTGAGTTTTATGTGGGGTTGGGCAGACTTAAAGTAGCATTTAGGTTTGATTATTCTTTGCCAGCTTTTAGGAGTATACAGTTTCCATCCGGCACAGCCATCCGGGATGAAGATGATAATTCGGGGGCTAATTATGGACCTTATATTCCTAGAACAATGGAGGCATATAAAAGCATAGATGCATATCGCGGCGCTGGGGATGGAAGGATGTACGTTGGCACAGATATACAGAGCAATAGATTCTCCCTAAGGCTAATTTATAGCATAGGTTATTGGGCAATGCCACGTAGTAATGGGCAACCAAAAAAGCTATTTTACTAACAAAATCTTAACGGCAATCGTCAACTCTACTGTAAACATCAGCCTTCACCTGATAATAGAAAAACCCTTTCCGCTTTGTTATCAGGGTATTAATTTTTTTAAAGGTGTTGATAGTTTATTTAAAAAGTCTAACTTTGCTTTTTAATACCAAGAAATAAAAATTTACCAAACATATTCTTATGGCACACACAAACAATTTTACAAAAACAACTGCATGGAGTAAAGCAATCTTAACATTGCTTTTTGCAGTTTTAATGGCAAGCAATGCTATGGCACAGCTTACCGGCACTTACACAATAGATGCAACCAAATCTGCATCTTCAACTAACTACACTTCTTTTCAGGATGCTGTAGATGACTTACTAAACGGAACAAGAACCAGTGGCACAGCAAATGGCCCTGGTGTAAAAGCTGCCGTTAAGTTTAATGTTGCTAAAGGTACTTATTATGAGTCCTTTGAAATCACAGCCATATCCGGTGCTGATGCAACAAATACCATTACCTTTGATGGGGGTGATAGTAGCAAGACTATAATTAATGACACACTCAATGCAAACAACTTTGTAGTTTACTTGAATGGGGGTGCATTTATCACCTTTAAAAATCTTACAATTCAGAGAAGCATCACTGATGGTAATGTTATCAAACTTGATAACTATGCTGATAGCAACAGTTTTATTAGCAACCGGCTGGTTGGTTATCCAACAACAGGTTATACTAACACGGCTGTAGTTTATGCTTACAGTTATTCCACAGGCGATAGCGCCAACAGGTTTATTAATAACACAATTGAAAACTCCTGTTTTGCTTTTTACTGGTATGGTGGATACAGCAATAGACCTATTGGAAATATAATTGACCACAATATAATTTATGGTCAATCTTATTATGGTATCTACATGTGGTATATGGATAGAACACAAATTACCAATAATAAAATTATTGAAACAAATGGATACTACCCTATGCTTCTTGGGCAAATTGACGCAACTTCGGATACTTCTCTAATAGCGAATAACTTTATCAGTTATACAGGTGGAGGAACCGGCTATGGTGTATATGTATATATGAGTGATATGTTTAATTTCTATAACAATAACGTGTATACCGACGTTTCAAATTCATATTCTACAGCTGCATATTTTTATAGGTATACAGCAGGAACTTCAGTAAACGTAATGAATAATATTTTTGTGAATACGGGTGGTGGTTTTGCAATTACCCAATACTATAATGGCTATGGCTTCACCAATTCAGACTATAACGATTTTTATTGGACAGGTGCTAATATGGGGCAATGGAATGGCTCAAGCCAAGCTGATCTTGCCACATGGCAATCTACATCTAGTATGGATGCTAATAGTATGGATGTTAATCCTAAATTCTACAGCAAAACAAATTTGCATGTTATTAATGTTTTATTAAATGGAAAGGGAAGCGTTAGTACTAGTGTCCCAAAAGATATTGATGGAGAAACAAGAAATGCAACTACACCAGACATTGGTGCCGATGAATTTTTCCCAGTAGCCAATGATGTTGGGGCTACTGGAGTAGATAGCCCTGCAGTAGGATTTTGTATTGGTAAACGCAATGTTTATGTACGCATTACAAACTTTGGTACAGCAGTTTTAACCAGCGCCAATATTGATTGGTGGGTAAATGGTACAGCTCAAACAAGCAAATCAGTAAGCCTGAGTAGTAACCCGCTAGGTATAGGCAAAGACACTGTAATCTATGTAGGCAATTATAACTTTTCAAGTGCAAGTGTTAAATATGTGGTAAAGGCTTCTGCAAATACACCTAATGGTTTAACCTCAGGGACGCCTACAGCAAATGACTCATTTACATCAATCGTTAATTCTGGTTTAAGTGGTACATTTACAATTGACCCTTCCAAAGCTGCTGGTAGTGGAAACTATCAAACTTTTACAGCTGCTGCAAATGATGTAACGGCTAAAGGTATTTGTGGTGCAGTAGTTATTAATGTTGCAAGTGGAACTTATACTGAGCAAGTGGCATTTGGATTTATTAGTGGAGCTAATGCCTCCAACACAGTTACTTTCCAATCTTCTGCAAAGGATAGCACAAAGGTTATTCTTGATTTCCCTGCTACCAATTCTTATAGCCCAACGTCAGATTATACAGTTCAATTAAAGGGCTCTTCTCATGTTACATTTAGATGGATGACCATTCAGCGTTCCGGTAGTGGTTATTATGGCAATGTGCTATCTATAAACGGGGGGTCACATTATAATCAATTTTTAAATTCTATTCTTCGTAATACTGTTACAGGAACTAAATATAATTACATTATTTATTCTTCTGGGGATAATGATAGCTTCAACACCTTTGCTTATAACACCATTTATGGTGGTGGTTATTATAACATTTATTGGATGGGAGTTTCTGGAGTTGGTGAGGTAGGCAATGTTTTCAAAAACAACCTTATTGACACTGTTCAGTATTATGGAGCTTTATTGTTTTATCAAACAAGACTTCAGTTTTTGAATAATATTGTTACTGGTATTTCTTATCAATATGGCGCAGGTATTTATTGTTACAACTACAATACCCCCGCTGACGGAACAAGAATTTCAGGCAATAAAGTTATTATGAGTAATGGTGGGTATTGCATGTACTCTTATTATCTAAGCGGTAGTGCTACTGATTCAGTTGTTATTAGCAATAATTTCTTTACTTCTGTAGGTGCTACAGCTTATGGAGGCATGCATTACTATAGTGACTATCAAGCTATTTTGCATAACAACTATTATGTTGATGGAACAAGTTCTTACGGTCTCTATATTTATGCTTTCTCCACAACTTCAATACATGTATTGAATAATAATATCATTAACCCAAGCAATAGCAATAACACTTTGTATTCTCCAAGCTCAGGCTCTATAACCATTACAGATTATAATAACTTTGGAGATGCAACAGCTTTAAGTAATGTTCAGGCATTATTTAGTCAGGATGTAAATTCATTTGGAGTGGATCCTAAATTTACATCAAAAACAGATTTGCACGTTAAAAATGTAACCCTTGATGCCGCAGCAACCCCAATTGGAATTTTGAAGGATATTGACGGACAAACACGTAGTACAACAACTCCTGATATTGGTGCTGACGAATTTTTCCCTGTTGCAAATGATGCAGGAATAATTTCTATTGATAGCCCAGCTTCAGGCTTTTGCGGTGGTAAAAAAGATATATATGTTCGTATATCTAATTACGGAACAAATGCAATTTCTTCCGTAACCGTAAACTGGAGTGTTAACGGTACAACTCAAGCTCCTGTTTCTGTAACCATGAGTTCTCCAACTCTTGGAAAGGGAATGGACACCTTATGGAAGGTAGGAACACTTACATTCACTACTGGTTCAGGGAAGGACATTGTTGCCTATACCTCCAACCCAAATGGAACAACTGATGGTGATAAATCAAATGATACAGGCAGAAGAAATATAAATACAGGTATGTCTGGCTCTTATACCATTGGCGGAACTTCACCTGATTTTGCAACCTTCACCGCTGCCGCCACTGATCTTAATAATCGTGGTGTATGTGGTGCTGTAGTATTCAATGCGCGTAATGGCACATACAATGACCAAGTTCTTATTAAATCAATAGGAGGTGTTAGCGCAACCAATACCATCACTTTCCAAAGCCAATCCGGTGATAGCTCAAAGGTTAATGTTAATTGGCCTTCCGGTAATTCAAATAATTATTCTGTTTTAATAGAGAATACAAATTATGTATCCTTCAAAAAACTTACTTTTATGCGAACTGGCAATAACTCCTCTGCAAGGGTTATTGAACTAAGGGATGCGAATTATTGCGCAATATCTAATTGCAGATTGTTCGCAGTAAAGGATAATGGGTTTAACCAGACCAATGGGGTTATTTACTCTGGTAACTCAAATGATGAATACAACACAATTTCAAATAATAGAATTTGGGGTGGTTCTTATTCAGTTTATTGGCAAGGAGGAAATTCTTCCAACATGGAATCAGGAAATATATTTGATGGCAATTTGTATGATAGCAATGGCTATTATGTAAACTATATTATGTATCAGGATAGCTTTAAATTCATGAGAAACACCATTAAGGATTTATTCTATTCTGGTGGTGGAATGGGTATTTATCTTCAATATGTAAATGATGGAAGTTGGATTTCTAAAAACAAAATCATTCTTAAAAATGGTGGATATGGAATCTATGGCTTCTATTTCCAAGGAAATTCTACAGACAGCAATTTCATTTCTAACAATATGATTTCTATTGGTAGCTCAGGATATTATGCAATGTTACTTTACTACTCTGACTACACAAATATGTATTACAATAGCATTGTAAGCTATGGCCCTTCTTATTACTATAACATATTCCTATATCATTATACAACAGTGAATAGCTTCATGATGTATGATAACTCAATTGCTGCCTTAGGTGGTGGCTATGCATTCTATTTCTATAGCAACTACCCTACGGCAAGTGATTATAATAATCTTTATACTTCTGGCAGTACATTAGGTTACGGCCTCAGTACTTCATGCCCAACATTATCAGATTGGCAAACAGCTTCAAGTATGGATGCTACGAGTATTTCTGTTGACCCAATGCATGCTAGCCCAACCAACCTGCATAGTAAATCAACAGCGCTAAATAATCTTGGAGTTTCTTTAAATTCTATTAAGGATGATATTGATGGAGAAACCCGTAGTACCACAACTCCTGATATTGGTGCTGATGAATTTACCCCTCCTACCCATGACCTTTCTGCAACTGCAGTTCTTCTCCCAAATGGTGTAGATTGCGGCGACTCTAATACAACAGTTGCTTTCCGGTATCATAATTTTGGTGTCAGTGGTGAGAGTGGTTATAAGGTAAGTGTAAATATTGTTGGGGCTGGTTCTGCTTCTACCACATCAACAAGTATTTTGGTAGGCTCTGATACAACTGATACAATTGTTGGAACAAAAATAAATACTTATGCAGGTGGTAAGTATACGGTTATTGGTAAAGTAAATTTATCAACAGACCAAGATTTAACTAATGATAGTATTGTGACTACTGTTGATTTAATTGCACATGCAGCTAAACCAACCGTAATAAGTGGAGTTAGTTGTAGTGGAACAAGCACTGTTAAACTTATTGCACACGGCTCTACTGGTGATTCTATTATGTGGTGGGATTCTTATAAGGGTGGAAATTTATTAGCGAAAGGAGATACTTTTACTACCCCAACAATTACTAAAACAACCACGTACTACGCACAAGCTTATAGTGCTCAAGATTCTTTAGGTCTTGCAGACCACACTATCCTTGGTTCTTCATACGGGCTTACTTACCATGCATACGATATGATTTTTGATGCGTTAAATGATATGGTTATTGACTCTGTTACCATCTATCCACAGAACACTGGTGTTGTACAAATCAACATCACTGATGCAAGTGGAAAAACAGTTGGAACACGTAGCTATAATGTAACTACATTAGCAAGTTCTTATGACCCTACTGTAATACCAGTAAAAATAAAAATACCAAAAGGAAAGGGATATAGAATGAATCCTGTTGGAAGTACAGTAGGAGGAATTTACTATAACTATTATGGGTCTGGTTTCCCTTATTCTACTTACAAAAACAGACTTTGCAAAATCACTGGAAATAGCTTAGGCGCAAATTATTATTGGTTCTTCTTCTTCAATTGGAAGGTATCTAATAATCTTAATTGTCCAAGTCAACGCACCCCGGTTGTTGCTGTAATTGGGGTAGGTCCAAAACCTGCCGCCGCCTTTAATTACACCACAGGTTGTGCTGGAAAATCTGCAGCATTTGTTGATAAATCTACCATAGCCTCTGGCGCTTCTTTAGTTGCCTGGGCATATGATTTTGGTGATGGAAATACATACTCATCTACAACCTCTGGAACAACTACACATGTTTATACAAAAGCAGGTACTTATAAAGTTATTCTTGCTGTTACTTCAAATAAGGGATGTATTGATACCATTAGCCATATGGTAGTTGTTGACCCTAAACCAACAGCTTTGTTTACAGCTACAAATGTTTGCGAAGGTAGCCCAACAGGTTTTGTTGACAAAAGCACTGCAGGAAGTGGCACTCTTACCTATGCATGGGACTTTGGTGATGGAGGAACTGATACCAAATCAAGCCCATCACATACTTATGCTAAAGCCGGAACTTACACTGCTACCTTAATTGTTACCGATGCAAAATGCACAGATACTTCAAAAATGTCCGTAGAAGTTTATGCAAATCCAAAAACTGCATTTGGAACTAAGAATGCTTGCGTTGGGACGATGACTCAGTTTGTAGATTCAACAACTTTAGCAAGTGGTAAAATTACTTCTTATGCATGGAGTTTAGGGGTTACTGGTGCTACGGATACAGTTGCAAATCCAACCTATACCTACTCTAAAATTGGCAGCTATACTGTTACTCTAACAGTAACTTCTGATAAAGGTTGTTCTAAAGGATTAACAAAAACTCTAACCATTGATGCTACACCAGTTGCTAAAATTGATACAGCACGCGTTAGTGGAAGCAAGATAAATTTCTCTTCTAAAAACACTGCCGCTTCTTATGCGTGGGACTTTGGTGATTGAGGAACATCAAATGCATCTGCACCATCTCACGATTTTACAAAAAATGGTAGCTTCTGGGTGAAATTAACCACCGCAAATGCCAATGGTTGTAACACTATTGATTCAGTTCAGGTTTCTGTAATTACAACTATTGCTGATGTTTCTGCTGGTGAGATTAAGTTGAATGTTTATCCTAATCCTTTCAAAGAATTTACTAATATCGGCTATACATTAGTTAAAAACACCAATGTATCAATTGAGGTTTTTGATGTTCTTGGAAGAAAAGTTTCTACTCTTACCAATGGTGTACAACCTGCAGGTGAGTATAACTTTAATTTCAATAATTCGGAATCAGGTATTTACATTATCAAATTAATTGTTGATGGTGTCACCATCAATAAGGAGATTATAAGCGTTAACTAAAAATTCTAGAATTGACCTAATAAAAAGGGGTTACCTTAACAAGGTAACCCCTTTTTATTTTAGGCTGATGTTACTATTAATGAAAGGCTGTGATGCCGATAAGTTGAGAAATTTGTATTAAAGCTTTTGCTAATTAAAAAATAATTTTACCTACTTTTGTACACTAAATATAACAACTAAAAAAGACAACCGTCATGAAGAAATTTACAATGTTCGTTTTATGCCTTATAAGCTTTGGTGCCTACGCACAGTTAGTGAGGATAGATCTCCCTGAAACAAATGCGTTTAACCCTTTTGGCAACACAGCTGAAATCATTCAACTCAATAAGAAAAAATCATCTCTATTGAAAGCACAGTATGATACTGTGAAAGTTAATGATTGGTACAGCATGGTGAACTCTATCTATGAATTATCAGGAAGTGTTAAGTTCAGTAGATTTACGCCTGTAATGCATTCTGATAGCACTTTAAGATATTTCTATTACGACTCTTCTAAGGTAAAGTCTGGAGAGGTATGGATGCATGGTGTAGGACATACATTTGACCCCATTGATGCAATTTGGGAAGATGATGGCCTTGCTGAAACAAGACAATTCCCAAAAAAATCAGCATCACTAACTATAGATTCTGTTTATTTTACAGGGTATTATGGAAGAAGTACTGATACTACAGTTGTTGACACTTTATATGTGAGCTTTACAAAAAATGTAAACAACCTTCAATGGCCTACCAGCAAAGAAAAATTCGGGGTACCTGAGTATGGTACTGATAACAGAATTGTTTCTCCTGACACTATGATTAAGATTTTGTTAACATCAAAGGACACTAGTTTGAAAAAAACTAGAGGCTTTGCTTTTCCTGTAAACAGAAAGTTGATTACCCCGGAAGTCTTAGCTGTAGCCTTAGATTTTAGACCCGGAACTGTGGTAAATCATGGAGATTCTTTACAAGCATTTGCCGATACATCAGAAACCAATGCTGCAAAAATATTCATTAAGAAAAAAATAAATTGGTTTATAGCAAATGTTTATACTGACCAGTCTGGTTTCAATGATAAGGGTGGAAGAAACAATGGCTTTGTACTACCTACATTCCAAAAAGTTTTATCCAGTTGGTACTATGACAAAGCGTCTAAACCAAGATATATTCCTGGTAATGCTTATGCAAAGGCAATGTATCCTTACTTTCAATTTAAGGTAGTTGGTGAATTTGTTACCAATGGTATTAATGAAAACATTAAACCTGTTACTACTTCTGAAATTTATCCTAACCCAATTAATAATAGCCAAGCTACTGTTACTTTCAATTTGGTGAACAACCAAAATGTAACTGTTGAAGTAAGCAATATTGTGGGTCAAAAAGTAATGACAATTGCTAACGGAAACTTTGCTGCAGGTAATAACAAAGTAGATTTCAGCACTAATAATTTAAAGGCTGGTATTTATCTTTATACCATCAAAGCTGGTGGTTATAGCACTACTCAAAAATTCACAGTTATTCAGTAATTGAGAATATAATTTATACAGTAAAAGCCCCGCCTATTGCGGGGCTTTTCTTTTTTTTGAAAGCCTAAGCAGATGCCCAAAAAAGAACTCTACAAAATCGTTATTAAGTATTTTGAAGCCAACATCCCACTTGCGGAAACAGAACTTCATTATAGAAATAACTATGAACTTTTGGTAGCCGTAATCCTCTCTGCGCAATGCACAGATAAAAGAGTAAACATCACCACACCTGCTTTCTTTGAGGTATTCCCATCACCCCAACTTTTGGCGAATGCAACAACGGCAGAAGTCTTTGATTTAATCAAAAGCATTAGCTACCCAAACAATAAAGCAAAGAGCCTTATTGGCATGGCAAAAATGCTGATGGCAGACCATAAAGGTGAAGTTCCTTCTGATTGGGATGAGCTTATTAAACTCCCCGGGGTGGGTAGAAAAACTGCCAACGTAATAGTATCCGTAGCATTTGATAAACCCGCTATTGCCGTAGATACCCATGTATTTAGAGTAGCACAGAGGATTGGCTTGGCCACCAAGTCTAAAACGCCACTGGAGGTGGAGAAACAATTGGTAAAAAATGTACCCACTGCCTTGCATGGTAAATTTCATCATTGGATGATATTGCATGGTAGATACACCTGCACCGCCCGCAACCCTAATCATGAAAAATGCGGATTGAAGGATGTTTGCCACTACTATTTATCCTTAGCAAAAAAATAATAAAATTATTCTATAAAAATCCAAACTAATCCTAATTTTAACCTCTCAAATTAAATGACCAAAAACATGGCAGAAGACAAAACAGAAAAGAACAAAGCCCTTCAATTAACCATTGAAAAGTTAGAAAAAACCTATGGCAAAGGTGTAGTGATGAAACTTAGCGACAGCCAAGTGGTGGCACTTGATGTTATCCCCACCGGCTCTATTGGGTTGGATATAGCCCTAGGTTGCGGTGGTGTGCCCAAAGGCAGAATTGTAGAAATTTATGGCCCGGAATCCTCTGGTAAAACCACCCTTGCCATGCATATAATTGCGGAATCTCAAAAGCGCGGCGGCATGGCGGCTTTTGTTGATGCAGAGCACGCTTTTGATAAAACTTATGCTGAGAAATTGGGCATTGATGTAAACAACCTACTCATCTCGCAGCCTGATGACGGTGAGCAGGGTTTGGAGATTGCTGACCACCTTATCCGTTCTGGAGCAATAGATATTATAGTTATTGACTCTGTTGCTGCCCTTACGCCCAAAGCGGAGTTAGAGGGCGATATGGGAGATTCCAAAATGGGATTGCAAGCGCGCCTCATGAGCCAAGCTTTGAGGAAACTTACTTCTAGCATTAGCAAAACCCAAACGGTTTGTATTTTCATCAACCAATTGAGGGATAAAATTGGGGTGATGTTTGGCAGCCCAGAGACCACTACAGGCGGTAACGCCTTGAAGTTTTATGCCTCAGTAAGGTTGGATATCCGCAGGATTACCACCATTAAAGATGGCACAGATGCGGTGGGTAACCGCACCCGTGTAAAAGTGGCTAAAAACAAAGTTGCACCTCCATTTAAGTTGGCAGAATTTGATATTATTTATGGCGAAGGAATCTCCAAAGTTGGGGAGATTATAGATATAGGCTCAGAGTACGGCATCATTAAAAAAAGCGGCTCTTGGTTTAGTTATAACGACACCAAACTTGGGCAAGGCAGGGACTCAGTAAAAACCATTTTGGATGATAACCCCGGGCTGGCAGATGAGATTGAAGCGAAGATTAAAGAGAAAGCTTTTGGCACTGTGGTGGCAGAGCCGGAGGTTGCTAAAAAATAGAGGTTTTAAAACAAAAACTGCCGACATTAAGCCGGCAGTTTTGTTTTAATAGATACTAAAATAAAATACTTTATTTCTTCCACATAATTGAGCCTGGGTTGTTTACATAGGCATCAATTGGTTTCTTATTGATGAGTCCATTAATAAGGAGTAATAACCAATCCACAGTTGGCAAAACGCCCAAGGCACCACAGGTAAAGAAATATAATAATTTGGTATTGGTACTGGTACCTAAATACCATCTATGGATACCAACCACCCCGCAAAATGTTGCAATTACAAAAGCTGTAACGGCGCTTTTTTCAGACGAAATAACACCTTTAGGGTTAAAAATATTTGTAACCATTTGCCCTTCAGTATTAATATTAATGACTGTAGCATTTTTGAAAACGCCCTCCACAGCAGCATCATTTATTTGGTAAGGGTTGGTATTCTCTGCAAATGAAATTGAAGAGAAAGTTAAAAGTAAAATTGATAGAATTATTAGTTTTTTCATGTCTCTGTTTTTAATTTTTTAGTTCTTTCACTAGAAATAATATAATAAATATAAAGCTGGCTAACATACCTAATGGGCCTAATATCAAACCTATAGGAGGTATAATATAAAATATAAAAGTGAGCCTGCATAGTACCGCGTATTTGATATAAGGAGGCCAATCACTCCAGCCGGCTACTTTATCAATTCCGGTTTCTTTAAAAACCTTTTCTATACGGCTGCCTTTATAAGCACTGCTAACAGTAGAATTAATTTTGGCAGATAACTTCTTAAGGTTGCCACCAATAACAGGTTTTGGGTTTGATTGCAAAACAGAATTTGTTTTAACTGGTAAAGCAAAGCTAGTAGCTTCTTTTACTTTCACTGGGCTTTCTACCATTGCCATTTCTCCTGATTTGGCAACGGTTATAATTGTTAAATCCTGTGTATTGGATTTTAAAGTAGAGGTTGATTTTCCTCCCGCAAAGCCTAAAGCCCCGCGTTCTAATTTGTAAGCAGTTTTATGCGTAGAGCACGAAACTGCCATCAATGCTAAGAGTGGCATTAACCACAATAATGAGGTGAGATTTTTTTTCATATTGTTTAAGTTTTTTAATTACGGTGCAAAGCAAAGGTTTTTTATTGGATTGAGGAATGATGTGGGTTAGTTTTTTTAAAACGGCTTAGATCATTTAGAAACCACTTACTATTTTTTCTCTTCCGGTTTATCCTTTTGTATAGGGTCCGGTTCTGTTTTAGTAGGGTCTTTTTTCTTGGATGCATTATAGATTAATACCCCAATAAAAATGGCAAGAAATAAAAAGCCAAAGAAAATAAAAACGGGTACGGTAAAAAAACCTAAGCCCAACAGAAAATAATAAGGTAGAAAGCTAAGGAGGGAATACAACCCTATTTGAGTATTTATTCCAAGAGCCACGCCCAGTACGCCTAGGAGATAGAAAAGTAATAAGGCTAATAAGTGGACTATTACTAAACCAAATGAAATTAAAGAAAGCACCAACCAAATGCTTGAAAAAATATTGAATTTGGCAGGGGAGTATTTTTTATAGAGTTTTCTCATCACCTTATTAGTGCTGGCTTTATAAGAGGCGAGTTTTTTGGGCTTAATTGGGCTTATAAAATTATTGACTTTTTTAAAAGTAGTAATAGCAATATCCTTAGTGTTTGCTAATGCCTTAGGGGCTTTTTCGCTAGCAAGGCATTCACCACCTATTTCTATTTTAGGGGCAGCGGTAGTGTTCTGATTTTCTACTTTAATATTAGTAGTGGTGGATGTACCTGTACCCCCTTTAAAAGGATATGGGCAGTTATTTACCCTCATGCTTTTATGAGAGCAGCTTGCTAAAAGTATAGCGGCAAATAAAAAGTAAACTGTGTTTTTTTTCATGGGTTAGTTTTTCTATTGGGCAAAAGTAATTGGCAATAGTTGAATAGGACAAATTAAAAATTATTTACCTCAACCTGCACCTTAAATCCTCTACAGGGTCAAGCATAAAAATAAAAGATTTCTTAATAAAGGATGGGTGGGCATCCTTCTTAAAATGATGGCGCAATTGATAGCAAGTCTCCCCTAAAATGCTCCCCAAAATGGGGGTAGTTATTAAATCATTAATACTTGGCCTTTGCATAGAGGCAGCTATTAAATACTCATGTTCTGCAGAGTTAATGGCAGAAATTAGGAATGAATCCCAAACACGCCCACCCTTGTTGCGCCAACTCAAGTAATTTATAGAACCCATAATGGGGTGCGCCACATAATTCCAATCCCAATTATCATGGTCAATAACTGGGGGCATGGTATAGGCCTTTTGGAAGGTGGTGTACTGGAATTTCTTTGACCAATCTACCTTTTTATAAGTCCTCGCCATCAGGTAAAAGTATGGTGGTATGGTAGTACTTAAAAATACCGTTTGCGAGTAAAGAATGCGTTGAGGGATGGGTAAAGTATCCTTGGCAATAAACCAACATGGTTTTTTAGGGGTGGGTTGATTCTGTGCGCAAACACAACAAACCCAAACCCAACTAAAAGCAAAAGTGCAAAGAAACCTCCTTGCACTTTTGTTATTTAATATTGAAATAAATCTCAGCAGAATACTAATGGAAAATTAATCTACGTAAAGGTGCATTGCCTGACTGGTTGTTAAATCAGAGGATAGGGTAATGGTTTTATCACCACTGCCATCATTCATAATTACAGCACAGGTATTAGGCGATATGCTACCAACATTATGAGCATAAAGCAGAACATAATTGTATTGTTTTTTCAGTGTTACTGTAACTGATTTTTTATCTGCAGTTAAAGTATAGTTGGATATTACCTCAGTGCCATTAACTACAAGGGTAATAATATCACCATCAACTTGGCCGCTGTCCCATACTTTAAAGGTTACCGTTTTGCCGGTAAGATGTGTGGTACCAGCATCAGATACTGGCCTGCCTCGGTAACTACTTGGGAAATTATCAGTGCTATTTGTGCCAGAGCCCGTGTAATTACTATAATCTAGATAATCACTACAAGAGGTTAGGATAATTGTAGAAAAAGAAAAGAGAATGTAAAAGAGGATTTTTTTCATATTGATATTTTAGGCAAAGGTAGTTTAACCATAGTTGGTAAATACTAATGTTTTCAAATTACCCATAAAAAAGCCCTGCTAAACTTTAGCAGGGCTTTTTATTTTATTATTAAAACTATTCTTAGTTCCTTACAATATTAGAGAAACTTCCTTTGAATTCTTTTACTACTCTTGCGCCACCGCAGCTACCTGTAGAGCCCGGTTTGCTATCACCCGTAAAAGAGAAAGAAGCGGTGCAAACACCAGTTTTTTGATCCATCTTAGTTACGTTCATACTACCTGATGTTGTTTGAAAAGTCATACCATCAGAATATACTGCGTAATAATCGCTTTGGTAAGATAGAGCAGTTGTACCAGTTCTATCCGGGAAGTAAATGTTTAGTTGTGTGCCGTTAGAGGCAATAGATTGCAAATGATTAATAGCTATTGAACCTCCTAAAGCAAATTTAGATTCAAGCATTAATTTAGTGGTGGCTGTTTTCCAATCCGCGTTATCTATTTTCATTGATAAACTAGCAGCACCAGTTGTGTTGTTTGTACCGTTTGTGCCACCTGTGGTAGCTGTATCGCTTTTTTTGCTGCATGCAGTGGCAAAAAGAACGACTGCAATTGCGTTGATAATTAGTAATTTTTTCATGGGGTTATTTTTTTATTACCACAAACATAGGGGGAATTTATGAAGTAGCAATAAAAATTGAAATTATTTTTTGCCCCTCTCCTTTGAGGCTAGGTTGGATTGAGGGGATTTATATCGGCATATTATTGGCTAAACCGCCGCACCTTTTTTAATACATAAAATCATCTATCATTAATACCTCCATAGGCATATCATCCCTTAAAGAAAAACTCGCTGAGTTTACGCGAAAATATTATCTCAATCAGATAATTAAAGGGGGGATTTATTTTACAGCTCTCTTTATTGGTTCTTATTTATTGGTGGTAGTAAGTGAGTATTATGGCAGGTTTGGTACTGGCACACGCACAGGGCTTTTTTATACTTTTATCTTGTTGAATCTTTTTATCCTTGGCAGGTATATCATCATCCCGTTATTAAAACTTAACCAAATTGGGAAGACAATTACTGATGAACAGGCAGCCAATATTATTGGAAATCATTTTGGGGAGATAAAAGATAAACTCTTAAATACGCTACAATTAAAAGCACAGGCAGAGGCAAATTCTTCTTCACTTTTATTAGCGAGTATTGAGCAACGCACAAAGGAGTTAAAGCCTATCCCATTTGTAAATGCTGTGGATAGCAAAGCCAATAAAAAGTATTTGAAGTATGCATTAATCCCGCTTGGAGTTTTATTCATTTTGTTGATTCAATCACCAAATATGTTAGTGGAAAGCACCAACCGTTTGGTGAAGCATAATACCTTTTTTGTGGAGGAAGCTCCATTTAAATTCATATTGGAAAATGAAAAACTCAATGCCATAAGGCAGGAGGATTATGTCATTAAATTAAAAATAAAAGGGAAAGAAATCCCTGCGGAAGTATATGCTGTAGTTGATGGCAATGCTATAAAGATGTCACCTAAAAGCAAAACTACATGGACTTACACCATGCGCAATCTGCAAAAAGATATTGGGTTTAGGTTTGATGCGGCGGGATTTAGTTCGCAGCCTTATGAGCTAAAGGTGATGCCTAAACCATTCCTCCAAAAGTTTGAAATACGGTTGCAATACCCCAACTATATTGGTAAAAAAGATGATGTATTAAATAACACTGGCGACCTAACTATTCCACAAGGAACGGTGGTGAGCTGGAAGTTTTTTACAGAGAATACAGAGAGTCTGCATTTCCTTTTTGGGAAACAAGAAATGAATGCAGACCGTAAAGGAGAAAACCTTTATCAATACAAAAAAGTATTTACTAAGGATGATGAATACCTCCTAAAAATTGGGAATAAATATCTGCAAAATTCTGACTCTATTAAATATAGCGTTACGGTAATTCCGGATGCTTATCCTTCCATAGAAGCCACGCAGGAAAACGACACCTCAAGTCTTAAAAATTTATATTTTACTGGGCAGGCTTCCGATGATTACGGAATACAGAAAGTGACCTTTAATTATCATTACACCAAATCTGAGGACAGCGCTAAAAAGCGAATCCCATTGCAGACTGTAATGGTAGCAGGTGGCAACAAACCCTTACTTACTTTCTATCATTTTTGGGATGCCAACGCAGTAAACATTCAGCCCGGTGATGAGATAGAATACTATTTTGAAGCATGGGATAATGATGGGGTGAATGGCAGCAAATCAGCACGGTCTGCAAAGTTGGTTTTTAAAGCGCCGTCCCTTGATGAGTTGGAAAAGAAGAATGATAATTCCAATAAATCCATCAGCAATAAAATAGAATCTGCCATACGCCAATCTGCTAAACTGCAAAAGGAAATGCAAGAGGCAAGAGAGAGATTACTCAACAAAAAGAATCTGGATTATCAGGATAAAAAGATGGTGGAGGACATCCTTAAAAAACAACAGAATTTACAGAATACGGTGAAGGAGTTGAAGGAAGAATATACCAAGAATAGCAAAGAGCAAAATGAGTTTAAGAAAGCGGATGAGGAGCTTTTAGAAAAGCAGAAAAACATACAGGAGATGTTTGATAAACTCATGGATGAGGATACCAAAAAGATGATGGATGATTTGAAAAAACTGCTGGATGAAAACATGAAGGATGACATCCAGAAACAGATGGAGGAAATGAAGTTTCAGGACAAAGAAGTGCAGAAGGAATTGGACAGGATGGCAGAGGTTTTTAAGCAATATGCCTTTGAACAAAAGCTGCAACAGAACATTGATAAGCTGGATAAACTCTCCGAAGAACAGCAGAAACTTGCTACCGAAACAGAACAAAAAAAGGGTGATGCCAAAGAGGAAACCCAAAAGCAGGACAGCCTCAATAAAAAGTTTGAAGACGTGAAGCAGGATATGAAAGAGCTGCAACAAAAGAATGAGGAACTGGAGAATAAAAACAATTTAGAAAACACAGAAAAGCAACAGCAGGACATCCAAAAAGAGATGCAGGAAAGCAAAGAGAATCTGCAAAAACAACAGAACAAAAAGGCATCTCAAAACCAGAAAAAAGCCGCCCAAAAGATGAAGGAGCTCAGTGATAAAATGAAGGAGGCGCAGGAGAAAAGTTCTGAGAAAGATGGTGAGGATTATGCAGCCCTCAGGCAGATTTTATCCAACCTTATGTATGTTTCTTTTGAGCAGGAAAAACTCATGAGTGAGCTTAAGGTAAAGAGCAATTATTCCCCTGAATTTATAGAGATTAGCAAACGCCAACGCAAGCTGCGTGATGATGCCAAAATGATTGAGGACAGCCTGCAAGCCCTCAGCAAAAGGGTCATTGAAATCAAGAGTTTTGTGAATAAAGAAATTGGTTTGGTGAACCACAATATGGACCTTGCCATTGAAGATTTAGGCGACAGAAATACGCCCTCTGCCCGCACCCATCAGCAGTATGTAATGACCTCTGTAAATAACCTTGCGGTAATGCTGAGTGAGGTGCTGAAACAGATGAATGAACAGCAGAAAGAAAGCAAATCTCAAAAGCCCGGAGAGAAGCAATGCAAAAAGCCCGGTAAGAAAAAAGGAAAAGGACAAGGCAAACCAAAACCTGGTAGCAAAAGCATGCAATCCATGAAGGAAATGCAGCAGCAACTCAACAAAGAATTGCAAGCCATGAAGAATGGAAAAAACGGCAAACCCGGCAGCCAAATGAGCAAAGAGTTGGCGCAGATTGCAGCAAGGCAAGAGGCAATTCGCAGGGAGTTGCAACGCATCAATGCAGAACGCAATAAAGGCGGTAAAAAACCACTTGGAGATTTGGATGGCATACAGAAAATGATGGATAAAACCGAAGAGGATTTGGTGAACAAACGCCTCACTGATGAAACCATGAAACGCCAGCAAGATATTATGGTGAAAATGCTGGAATCTGAGAAGGCGGAAAAGCAACAGGACGAAGAAGAAAAGCGCGAATCAAAAACCGCGAATAATAATAAGAATCAATCTCCCCCTTCGTTTGAAAAATACAAAGCCCTCAAAGAAAAAGAGGTGGAACTCCTGCGCACTGTGCCGCCAAACCTCAACCCTTATTACCGCGCCAAGGTAAAGGATTATTTTCAGGGGATGAGGTAAGCAATTTGAAAATTTGAGGATGTGAAAATGTTACAGCCCCTCCACGTTTTTTATGCCTCGGTTGGTGGCACACCAAACGAAATCAATATGTGTTTGGTGTGCCACCAACCACGGCGGCGGGTTTCGTTGGACGAAACACTAACAAAATAAAACGGATTACAAATCCTTATAGTAAGGGGGGCGGGATTGCAAATCCCGCCCAGCAAGGGACAATCAGATGAACAACAATTCAATAAATAGTAACAGTATCTTTTAAATTCTAAACAACAGCACCACAATGACAAACGGACTAACAAAATTTGCTTTGACGATTACGGTACTAATCTTCGTAAATCAAACACAAGGACAAACAATTGAAGTAGGACAAAGTGCCGAACAAATTAAAGGGCTAATTGAATGGACAACAAAAGACCACAACAAGCCAGACACATACGGAAACAAATCAAGTTCATATTGGACTTGGGATGTGAAGTATAACAACGGACAAATAACCGATGTTGTTCAATGCTATCAAAAGCAGTATTTGCTTGACTTGCGAACAACTGCCGATTACTGCAAGCATTACATTATGGACAAGAGTAAACTTGCTTATGTGTTGACACAGTTTGAAAATATTTCAGTTGAAAAAATAACGGAGAATTACAACACTAATTCTATGAACAAAAAAATTGGTGGTTTATATTTTTCGGAAAACTATGAGTATTACTCAAAAATTTATTTATCTACCAACGGACTTGCAACAGTAGAATGGCGAAAAACAGTAGTGTCGGAATTGCCAGCAAGCATACAAAGTTCTGTTAGTTCTAAACTTACTACAATTAGAACCGAAACAAAAAATAAGCAGACTGAAGAACTCAATACTCAACTAATACAAGAAGACGCAGACACCAAAGAAAGAAAGAACACAATACTTTCTTGCGAAAATTTCAGCAATGGACTTGCTTTGTTCTGCTATGATACCGAACATAAAGCAGGCGAAATGAATTATAGTTACGGTAAAAAACTTTACGGTTATATAAATGAGAAAGGCGAAGTTTTAATTTCTCCGAAATATGAAGAAGCATTTTCATTTAATAATGGTTTTGCACTTGTTACAACCAATTCAAGATATTCAAGCAATTGGGAATTCATAAATACAAAAGGAGAAAATGTTTTCAATAAGAAATTTGCTGCTGCAAAAAGTTTTGTTGACGGATTCGCAGCAGTAAGAATAGTAAAAGGTGATTACGGTTTTATTGACAAAACAGGAAACTTTATTTCCAAACCACAATACAAAGAAATTGGAGATTTTAAGGAAGGTTTTGCAAGAGTGAAATTTCAAGACAAATGGGGCTACATAGATAGCACAGGCAAAGAAATAATTTACCCTCAATTTAGTAATGCAAGAGACTTTTCAGAAGGCTTGGCTATGGTTAGCCAGTTTGTAGACTATAGCTTTACTCAATATTCATACATAGACCAAACAGGGAAAGTTGTAATAAAACTTGGTGAAAGAGATGCTCCAGTTTTATCATCGGGAATTTCAAATTACGGAATGAGTAAGGATAAAAAATTAGAATTTGCATTTTGTGATTTTCACAATGGAATGGCAATGATTGGCATTGATAGAACTCAAGGTTATATAGGTTTTAGTGGGACTGTATTTATTGATAAGGCAGGTAAGACGGTAATTAAGCCAAAGGACAGTTACCAAAGTATTTATCACTACAATGAAGGTTTTGCTTTAGCCCAAAAATATGGAGTTTACGGCTTTCTAAATGATAAAGGGAAGTGGGCTATTACACCAATTTTTGAAGATGCGGGTAATTTTCACGAAGGTCTTGCAAAAGTTAAACTTAATGACAACTGGGGTTTTGTAGATGCAACTGGAAATGTTGTCATAAATAAAGACATTCTAAAATCCAAGACTGAAATAATATTAAATCCACCATACGATGCTGTTTCAGATTTTTCAGACGGATTTGCAGTTGTTCAAGTAAGGCAGAAATATGGCTATATAGACAAATCTGGCAATTGGATAATTAAACCTGAACTTACTCTTGCAAAACCTTTTAAGAATGGTATTGCAAGAGTGAAATTCGCTGATAGAAAAGGATGGAATTACATTGACAAAAACGGAAAAATATTATTCACTAACTTCTTATAAAATGAAACCCCGCTGTGCCGGATTTGTAATCCGGTACTTTTTACTATAAGGATTTTTAATCCGTCTTTCATAGCCTTCGCCATGTTTCGTGAGGGCACAAACCATGGCGTTAGAGAGCAAGTAAGTAGGAGGATTAACCCTTCAACCCAACCGCTAATTCCTTTGCAGTAAACAGCATTGGCTGAATTATCACATCAGCCTGATTGTAGAAATAGGCTCTTTGGTATAGGGTTCTATACACATAATTCTCTAACCCATATTCGGGTAAATCTTTAATAATTGGGCGCGTTTCTTCATCTACTTTCAGGCGTTTGATGAGGTCTTCTTCTATCAATTTCAAATAAATGGTTTTGCCCTTTTTCTTCATCCAATCCAGATTATTATTAAAGCAAGCAGTGCCACCTCCTGTGGCAATTACTGTATTTTTTAAGGAGGAGGTTTTGAGTAACTCTTCTGTCTCTAAAGTTCTGAATTTCTTTTCACCATCTTCAGTAAAAATAGCAGCTATTGTTTTGCCGGTTTGCTTTTCAATAGCATCATCAAGGTCAAGGAAATTATATGTGAGTTCTGAGGCAAGTTCTTTCCCGTAAGTGGTTTTTCCGGCAGCCATAAAGCCGATAAGGTATATATTCATTTAGTGTGTTACAATCAATTTTTGTGTCTTCCTCATGTCTCCAATTTCTAAAACAGCGATGTAAGTTCCTGCTTTAAAATCCAAAGTATTTATTTGTTTTGAGTAATCACCCATGGATAAATTTTCACCAGTAGAATGATAGACTTCTCTGCCAGATAAATCATAAATTTTGAGTTGCGTTTTGCTGTTTGCAGCAACTCCAAAATTGAGGTTTACAAATGAATTTGCCGGATTGGGGAAACACCTCAAAGTAGTTTCAAGATTTGGTTTTGTAATAGGTTTTAATCCTACTAAAGAATTTAGATTACCTGTAAAAACACCACTGCCGTAAGTAGCAATTAGGATGGTTCCGTCAGAAGGGCGGTAGTCAATCATTTCCACGCAAACATTACCAATGAGGTTGCTGGCTTCGCGTAGCCAAACTGTGTGTGTGCCTGCCAAATGATTGGTAAAAAATAGCCCTACACTTGTGCCACAAAGGAAAATAGTATCAGTGCCGGAGTGGATTATTTTCATCCATCTGCAAGCAGGACCAGCGCCTTGTCCAGTGGGTTTTTCTTCTAGGTTTCCACTGATATCAACCCATTTACTACCGGCATTGGCAGAATAAAAAAGGCTTTTTGAACTATAGTTAGAAATCACTGCAATTAAAGTATTGGCATCCTCAGGGTCTACCGAAATACAGTTGATGTATTTGCTAGAGGTAATATAATCACCTAAAACCTGAGAAGATTTTATCTTTTGCCAACCTGTGTATATGGAATCATCAACACCTAAAAGTTTTAAATATTCCAAACTATCATTACGCCAGAGGTGGTCATTCCCCGCCATATACATCACGTTTTTATTGTTAGGGTCAACGGCAAAAGGGTCAATAAAAATTGCAATCTTAGGGATACCAATGGGGTCAATTCTGGCGTATCCTTTTTTGTTTCCATTTTTATCAAAAGAAGTTTTATACATTTTCCCTAATTGCAATGAGGAGTAAATATTGGTTTCAGAATCGTTGACAGTAATCTCACAAAATCCTCCATCGCCGCGGCTAATTTTTGTCCAGGGGGAGTTTGGTGGGTCAGTATTTTCTACCGCATAAGTTGAGTTATCCTGCATCCCTCCAGCAATAATATCATTGAACTTCCAGCCATTGGTTATGTTCTTATTTAAGGTTGCCGCATAAAATTGGGTGTTGTTATATCCGTTATTAAGTGATGTCCATTTTACAGCGGTATCAAGGCAATTATCTGTTCTAAAAACTCCACCATCATTGCTGCTGTAAAGCACCTTGGTGTTGGATGAGGAGAACACCATATTGTGTTGGTCAGGGTGGTGGTTTGGGTAGGTATAATCTTGCTCAATAGAGGTTGATTTTCCATATCCCCCTGCCCAATAAATTTTGGTATTGGTCGCAAATCCGTCATCAGAACGGAAGACATTTGTGCCGCCAATAAACACTACATTTTCATCATCAGGTTTTACACGAACCACTAAATCATAGGCTCTTTGCGAACTGAAATCTCCAAAAATATATTGAGTGCTTTGGTGAAAAGTAGGGATGTTGTTAGAGAGGTTTTCCCATTTGCCATTGCTGTCTTTTCCATCTCCTTTTAAGTAGGTGTATTTCCATAGGCTGTTCCAATCATCATACTTTGGGTCGTTATTCCAGCCTTTTCCTTTTTTGCCAGAGCTTGGTGTGCTACCTAAAAAATAAACTACATTTTCATTGCTTGGTGCAATACCCATTACCATTCTCGCATAAGTACCCGGGAAAGTTTTTGGGGTAATATTGGTGAATACTTTTCCATCTGCACTGCGCCAAATACCACGTTGAGTTGCATTTGCCTCAGAACTTATGGTGGCATAAAAAACTCCTTTTTTACTGATGGCAATGTCAGTTGCTAATGCCAGATTTCCAAAGGCATCATTCCCATTTAACACCAATTTAAAACTATCACCACCAAGGTAGCTGCGCCAAATACCCCCCGTGGCAGCAAACCAAACTTCATCCTGTGTTTTGTTATTCGGGTTGGTGATGATATTCCAAATATAATTGGTGTTATCATTACCCTGCGGGCGGTTTTTAGCTAAAATATGATTCCATGTTTTGCCGCTATCACTGGATTTAAAAATACCGTCGCCATTAACTATATGTCCCCCGAAATATTCACCAGTGCCATAGTACCAAATGTTTTCTTTGCCAGCGCGGGTATCTTGTACAATGCATGAGGAACTTAATAAAGTTGATGCATCCGTCATCCGTGCCCATGATTTACCAGCGTTGGTGCTGCGCCAAATTCCACCTGTGGCAGCGCCTGCAAGTATGATGTTTTCATTGGTTGCATCCAAAGCCAAAGCTCTTGTTCTGCCACCAATATTATAAGGCCCTCTTTGTTGCCAGTTTGATGTTTTGTTAAGGGAGGTTAATCCAAAATACTCTTCATGGGTGGGGATGGTTTTGGCAAATGCAATTTCGCGGTTTCTGATATCGTAAGGCAGCTTTCCTGTAGTAGGGTCTGCCACTCTTTTCAATTCCCATTCTGCCCTAAGGAGGGGGTTTTCATCACCATCACTTTCATAAGATTTTTGTTCAGAACTTTCCTTTTCTAAAAACAGAAATGGCGAAAATGCCAGCGCAAAACTTATTGCAGAAATGATGAGTATCCGTACTAAACTCATATTGTTTTTTGGCGAAAGTTAAGGCTAAAATTTTGGGAGGTGAAAAAGTGAATTCCGGAGAATCAATTTTAATTTCTTAGGTATCAGATTTTATAAGCAGAATTGTTTTTACCTTTGCTTTAACTATCCGCCAAAGGTGGCTTAATAGTTGAAAATAAATTATCATCACAAAACAAAAATAATAACAAATGAAAAAATTATCAATCGTTGCCTTAAGCCTTATAATGGGCTTGGCAATTTCAACTGCATCTTTTGCAGGAGGCAAAGGAGACAAAAAAGCTTGCAAAGACAAGAAAGAATGCTGCAAAGGCAGCAAGAATGAAGAGAAACATTGCAAGGACAAAAAAGGTAGCAAATGCTGCAAAGACAAAGAAGCTGGTGTAGAAAAAGATTCTAAAACCAACAACAAAGACATTAAGAAAGCTAACTAAGCAATCTTAAATCTTTAAAACATAAAGCCACACATTAATTTTGTGTGGCTTTTGTTTTTATATCAAATTTCAAAAAATAAAAATATGTTTCGCAAAATAGAACACATTGGTATTGCAGTAAAAAATCTTGACGCTGCCAACGCGATGTTTGGAGCACTATCACAATTGGGTTTGTTAAAAACCGAAGAGGTGGAAACAGAAGGAGTGAGAACTTCATTCTTTAAATTGGGCGAAACAAAAATAGAATTTTTGGAAGCCACAAATTCTGAAAGCCCCATTGCAAAATTTATAGAAAAACATGGTGAAGGAATCCACCACATTGCTTTTGATGTGGAGGATGTGGAAGCTGAAAAACAAAGATTGCAGGATGCGGGTTTTGAGTTTATCTCTACTGAAATAAAAAAGGGTGCAGATAACAAACTAATTTGTTTTCTGCACCCAAGGTCTGTTAATAGAGTCCTTGTTGAACTCTGCCAGGAAAATCTTTAGTGCGAGGTTTCCATCTTACTCGCTGCGGAATGTGCCATGATTAAATCAATGGTGCTGTTATCCGGTTCCATTTTGGCGTTGCCTAATTTTGCAACCACCTCTTTCAACTCAGTATAGAGTGTGAGTAAAGAAGGGTTTAATCTTAGAGCATCTTCAATGGATTTTTTTTCTTTTGCATCTACCTCATTGTAGATAAAACGTAGAACATCATCTTGTGTAAAAACCTGCATAGGCGTATTTATTTTTTTAAATTATAACTACAACGTAAGGCAATTGCAAAAAGTATTTTTCTTGCAAAGATATTTTATAAAATGATATTATGCTTCTCAATTAATTTTCTCATTCCTTTTAAGGCATACCGCATACGGGCAAGTGAGGTATTGGTATTTGTGCCAGTGATAGCCGCAATTTCTTTAAAACTTAATCCTGCGTAATGCCTTAGCACCAAAGTTTCTCTTTGGTCTTCGGGCAGGTGCTCTATCAGTTGGCGGCCTTTATCCTGCGTTTCTTTTCGCACCATTTTCTCCTCTGCATTGGTCTCTTTAATTCTAATGAATGTAAAAACATCTACTCCATCAGAATCAACAACTGTGGGCAACGTCTTGGTTTTCCTAAAGTGATCCATCACCAGATTGCGGGCTATGCGCATTACCCAGGGCAGGAATTTCCCTGACTCTTTGTATTTGCCAGCACGCAAAGTATTAATCACTTTAATAAAAGTTTCCTGAAAGAAATCTTCAGCAAGGTAGCGGTCATTCACCAGATAAAATATGCTGGTAAAAATTTGAGATTTGTGCCTGATAAGTAGAGTTTTCAGGCATGCCTCATTGCCCTGTATGTACTGGGCTACGAGTTCTTCATCACTAATAAGGGGTTTGTTCATGGCAATAAAATTAGTTAGTTGTAGATTAACTGAATAATGTAGAAGTATTGCCGATAAGTTTTATTTTTTTGAGGGGGGTTGAGAACCACGCTTAGAAAACTTCTTGCCAAAAAATTAATTGATAATTTCGCAGCATGATATCAGAAAGCATTGATGTGAAAAACATCTTGGGGCTGCAACTACCTACTGACCCACGCTGGGTAAATCTTGCAGAAATGAACCTTGTTGAAATACTTACTGACCACGCTTACTGCGAACAAAAAGCTGCTACTACCTGCATCACTCTTATCCAGCGGTATCCTGATAAAACAAAAATGGTAGAGGAACTTGCGCCAATTGTTACTGAGGAATGGGGACATTTTCGCATGGTTCTTTCTGAACTTAAGAAGCGGGATTTATTATTGGGGAAACAGCGCAAAGATGAATATGTAAATAAGCTTTTGGCATTTCAAAGAAAGGGCGGAGGGCTAGAAGAAAGATTTTTGGATGACATGCTAAAGATGGCCTTAATTGAAGCCAGAAGTTGTGAACGCTTTAAGCGCTTAAGCGAAAATCTGGAGGATTCTTATATGCGGAATTTTTACCGCAAATTCATGGAAAGTGAGGCTGGGCTTTACACCCTGTTTATTAATTTATCTGAATTTTATTTGCCCAAAGAAGTAGTGCGCAAACGCTGGAAAGAATGGTTAGCTTTTGAAAAAAATATGATTGCAGGATTGGAAGTAAGAGGTGATAGGATTCATTAAATCATCACTAAAAACTAAAAGGGTAGCTTTGCCATAAATTATGCAAGACCCCGAAGAACTTTTACAGGACGAAGATACCCAAGAGGAATTATATGAGCACTTCAACATAACCGTTGATAAAGGGCAAGAGCCTGTGCGCATTGATAAATTCTTAACTGCCAGGATACAGAATGCCAGCCGCACCCGCATACAAGCTTGCACAGAAACAGAGAGTATCCGTGTAAATGATAAGCCAGTAAAATCCAATTACAAAATAAAACCATTGGATGTTATCTCCATCCTATTACCTCACCCGCCGCGGGATAAGGAGTTAAAAGCTGAGAACATCCCACTGGATATTATTTATGAAGATGACCATGTGATGGTAGTAAATAAATCAGCAGGAATGGTAGTGCACCCGGGATATCATAACTATGACCACACCCTTGTTAATGCCCTCATGTATCATTTTGAAAACCTGCCAACCGCCAATGGAGAACGCCGCCCAGGCCTTGTGCACCGCATTGATAAAGACACCAGCGGGCTATTGGTAATTGCCAAAGATGAATACAGCATGAGCCATCTTGCCAAACAGTTTTTTGAACATACTGTAATCAGAAATTATGTGGCTTTGGTTTGGGGATATCTGGAAGAAGAAAACGGAACCATTACCGGAAACCTTGCCCGCAGTAAACATGACCGCCGCATAATGCAGGTGTATGAGGACGAAGAAATAGGGAAACATGCCGTAACCCATTACAAAGTTTTGGAGAGATTTAACTACGCCACTTTGGTAGAATGTACTTTGGAAACAGGGCGCACCCACCAAATACGCATACACATGAAACACATACGCCACCCTCTTTTTAATGATGCTGCCTATGGCGGCAATGAGATAAAAGATGGCCCATCCTTTACTAAATTTAAGCAGTTTATTGATAACTGTTTTAGCATTTGCCCAAGGCAAGCACTGCATGCCCGCACCTTAGGTTTTGTACACCCGCACACCAAAAAAGAAATGCTTTTTGAACTCCCACCCCCAGCAGATATGCAACTGCTGATAGAAAAATGGAGGCATTACACAAGTTTTAAAGAAAGGGAAGGGGAGTAGAGGAAATTGGAGATTGATTGTGTGAAGATTTAAAAATGAAACTTACCCTTGGTTTAAATGATTTTATTTAGTCTCGTTGTACAATTATTTTCTTCATAACTGATTGTTCTGGAGTAATTATTTTAATAAAGAAAATCCCATTTTCTAACAATTCTACGGTCACTGATTCTTGAGCCTCAACTTCTTTTGTCATTACCATTTCACCAATGGAATTAAATACTTGAATACGTCTAATTTTAAATGAACCTTTTATTGTAAAGTTTTGAGAAGTAGGATTTGGAAAGACAAAAAACTTTTGACTTCCCAAATCTGGGTTATTAATACCCACTTGAAAAGAAAGGGCTTTAAACGCATCAATTCTTCCATGTCCGTAATACTTATCCCAACCTTTTTTATCTTCATTTGCATCCCCTACTTGGTCTATTGCACTGCTCTCAATAATTGATTTTATTTGGGAGGGGCCTCTGCTTGTATCTTGAGCTAAAAGTAGTGATACAAGACCTGAAACAAGTGGAGTAGCCTGAGAGGTGCCACCCCAGTAGCTATTATAATTCGTATTAGATTGATAATCCAATCCATAAATATAGTTTCCTGGTGCCACAACAGAAATATAATCTCCATAATTGCTTCCGCTGGACGAACTCCAAAAAAAAGGGTTTGATCTTGTATCATCAGAATTTGTAGACCCTACTGCAATCACTCCAGAAAAAGCAGCTGGATAATACACTGTATTTGAATTCGTATTCATCATACATACAACAACTGTAACGTTATGCTTTAAAGCATATTCTACAGCATTTTGAAGCGTTGTTGAAGTCGCAGTTCCACCCAATGACATATTTATTACTCTGGCTCCATTGTCTACAGCGTAATAAATAGCATCTGCCCACCAGGAGTAAAATCCAAAGTTAGTTTTATTAAGCCCCTTAAGAATCATAAGCTTGCAATTCCAATCAACACCAGCATACCCAATTGAATTATTACCATTAGCTCCAATGATTCCAGCAACGTTTGTCCCATGACCAAAATCATCAGATGGGTCATTATTGTTATATGCAAAATTCCACCCTTGTAAATCATCAATATAACCATTACCGTCATCATCTTTTCCATTACCGGGTATTTCACTATAGTTCTTCCAAATTCTTTTCTTAAATTCTGCATGATCTAATTTAGCACCACCGTCAATTACCGCTACAATAATGTTTGAATCTCCCTGTTCAATACTCCATGCGTTTTCTATATTAATATCTGCCCCCGATTTTGCTGTAGACAATGTAAATGTTCCATCATTTTTAAGTGCCCATTGTCGTTTATAATAACTGTCATTCGGATTGATACTTTTTTGCCCACCACCGTACCCAATTTGGTCAATTTCTGCATATTCAACTTCCTTTGTTCTATAGTATTGATCAATCACTTTTTGAAGGTTGGTTTTGATTGGAAACTGAATTACATAAATGCAATTCAAGGTTTTTTTTCCTACTAATTGCTTTTTAACAATAACCGAATGAAATTTTAGATTTATGCTGTCAATTTTATTATTGCCAACCATATTTTGTTCAAGTGAAGTCTCACTTAAATTGCCAATTTCAGATTTAAGTTGAAGAATAATTTTATCAGACACCTCCGTGTTTTGGGCAAAGATGCTTAACCAACTAAAAAAAAGTAATGTAAAGAGAGAGGTTCTTTGTTTTGCATTTATGTGTCTCATAAAAGTTTAAATTTTTGTTAAGAGCAAAGGTATTTATTAATAGGAGATTTGAAAACCAATTGTAAGATTAAAAGTATCCAACCCTCCTACCTCTCAATCCACTCCTCAAACATAGATTGCATTTCTGATTCGGGTAATTGTGGGTTTTGGTACATGCCTGCTTTGGTGCGTTGGCGCATGGCTTCATAGAGGGAGGCAGCGCAGGCAACAGAAACATTGAGACTTTGAATCATGCCCTGCATTGGGATAATAAAATTATTTTCTGCATGGGCTAATAACCCCTCCGAAACGCCGTAATGCTCATTGCCAAAAGCAAATGCCGTGGGCTGAGTAAAGTCGAAATCATACACAGATTTAGAACTTGCAGAAAGGTGTGTAGCAAAGATTTTAAATCCTTTTTCTTTGAGGGGTAACACACATTCTTCTAAGCTTTCATAGTAATGAGCCTTTACCCATTTGCGTGCAGAGGCAGAGGAACGTTTCCCAAGTTTCTTTACAGTGGGTTGGTTGGTATTTAGCACATGAACTTCCATAATGCCAACGGCATCGCAAGTGCGCAGCATGGCGGAAATATTATGGGGGTCAAATACGTTTTCAAAGATTACGGTGAGCATGGGTTGCCGCTTATTAAGGACATCCATAATTTTATCTTGGCGGGCTTGGGTGCGGGGTCTACTCACTAAAAATGAAGAGTGAAAGGTGAAGAATGAAAAATAGAAAGAAGAATGTCAATGGAAAAACTATATTTTATTCCACCACCTACACCCCCGCAGGCGGGGGACATCACTCCGTTCAAACTTCTGCTAACTTGCCCTTCCCGCATTTATAATTATTAATCTAAAATCTATAATTATTTTCCTCTGAATTCCGGTTTGCGCTTTTCATTAAAAGCGGCAACGCCTTCTTTATAGTCGTCACTGCGGCCTGCAATTTCTTGGTGCCATGCTTCGTAATCCAGCATAGTATCCAAATCTGAGTGGAAAGATTTATTCAGCATTTTCTTCATCATGCCTATTGCTTTGGTGGGTGCATTGGCAAAATATTCTGCTACTTTATTTACTTCTTCATCCAGATTTTCGGCGGGGACAACCCTATTTACCATGCCCCAATCAAATGCTTGTTTGGCGGAAACCTTAGTGCCCATAGTTGCTAGTTCAAATGCTCTTTGGCTGCCTACCACTCTTGGCAGAAAATAAGAAGAGCCTGAGTCCAGCACCAATCCCACATTAATAAATACCTCAATCATGGAGGCGTTTTCTGCGGCTATTACCATGTCCGATGCAAGTGCAAGAGAACATCCTGCACCAGCAGCCACACCATTTAATCTGCAAATAATGGGCTTAGGCAAATTGCGCATTGCCCTAATAATTGGGTTATATCTTTTGTATAAAGAATCACTTAGGCTGCGGTTTTCTTTCTCTGCAATATCTTTCAAATCTTGCCCACTACAAAATGCTTTTCCTGCGCCGGTAAGCACCACTACGCGGATTTCATCATCCTTTGCAATCTGCTTTAATGCATCTTGCAACTCATAACTTTGGGCATCATTAAAGGCATTGAAAACATCAGGGCGGTTAAGGGTAAGCCAACCAATATTGCCTTTCTTTTCTAATAAAATGCAAGTGTATTCCATCTATAATTTCTCCGCTACTAATTTATGAGTAGCCTCACTCCACGTTAATGCATATACTGCTAAATCTGTGTATTGGTCTTTCACCAAGATTCTGTTTTTCTCTGGGTCAACAATGTAGATAAGGGCTTTTTTATATACCGCCTCACTGCCTTCGTATCCTTTTAAATCAAATAATTCTGCATCTTTATAATCCTTTTTGTACTTCGCTTTTATTTTACTAAGGATGTATTTTTTATCCAATACAGGAATAAAATCCGCTGCTTTATCTACCCATTTATCTGCGCTGTCTTTGGTAAACATTTTAAATGAATTGCTACATTCTCCTGCACATTTGGTGGTTTCTACCACTACCACAGGTTTGTTGGCAGCACCGTTGAAAAGTTGCAATGAAGTATGTTTTCCATTATCTGATGGTAGTTGCAAATAAGCGTAATTCCGTGCAGGGTCTTGCTTTTTGATGAAGCCCCTCCGCAATGATTTGGTATCATCCTCTTCCTTATCCTCAGAGTAAGTACTGATTTGTGGGAAGCACTCCAGCGGCATAGCATACATTAAAGTTACCACCATGGCATCACCTTGTGGCACTACAACCTCTGGCTCTTTGCCGCCTTTTTTATTGGGTTGATTATTATTTTTTGGCTCATACTTCTTAGCATCAGGATTATTTTTATTGGCTAATTTGGTTTTGTTTTCTTCCATCTGTGCTTTACGCATGGAGTCCTGCATCACCTTCTTTTGTTGCGCATTCATACCTTGCATCCTCTTGATAGAGTCCTGCATGGCTTTGTTTTCAGACATGGTAGCTTTCTTCACAGAATCCTGATATGCCTTCTTTTGTTTTGTAGAAAACATCTGTTCCCGTTTAATTGAATCCTGCTCAATTTTCTTTTGCTTGGCATTCATGCTTGCCATGCGCCTGAGAGAATCCTGCTCTGTTTTTTTAGCAGTCATCTCTGCTTTTTTGATGCTATCCTGAGTCTTTTTATCAAAAACAGGGGCTACATTTTTATTGCCTTTGCCACCGGGAGGGGCTTTTACATTTTTATTTTTTAGCTGCATCAACTGCACCTTGCGCAGGCTGTCTGCCTCCTTCTTTTTCTCTGCTAATGTGGCTCTTTTTGTAGAGTCTGCAATGCGCCTTTCCTCAGCCTTTTCTTCGGGAGTAAGTGGGGTTGTTTTTACTATGGTAGTTGTTTTACTTGTGGTTTTGGTGGTAGTAGTTTTGGTGTTTTTATTTTTGAGTTTCATCAACTCTACCTTGCGGAGGCTGTCGGTTTCTCTCTTTTTTTCTGCAAGATTTGCTCTTTTGGTAGAGTCTGCAATGCGGCGTTCTTCGGCTTTTTCTTCGGGGGTTTTAAGATTCTTATTGCTGTTAAATCTTTTCCCTGCTTGTGCCATAGCACCCAAGCTGATGAGAGTGGCAAGTAAAACAAATAAATATTTCTTCATATAGATGAGCTACGATATTTAGTGGCAAATGTAGCAATAAATATACAATGAAGAATGAACAGTGAACAATGAACAATGAGAAGAAAGCTCATAAATTCTTCTTTGCAGTGTTGATGCTTTTTATAAGAAGGCGCAACAATTCCTTACCATCTTTGGCTATTGAGTTATATGATTTCTCATCAATGAAATCTGTGTCCTTTAATAATGAGAGCCAATAAATAGTTTCGTTTGTTTCTTTAAGGGAGATACTTAGCTTATGAATGAAATCTAATTTTGACTGTGCAAACTCTGCTTCACGGATGGATGCCCCTATAGAAGTACCGCTTCTTAATACCTGCTTAGATAACACAAATTCCTTTTGCGTGGTTGAAAGAAATTTGTACAACTTTACCATCCTTATGGCAAATAAATAAGATTTATCTGCTAGGGCATCTTCTTTCATTATTCATTGTTAATTGTTCACTGTTCATTGGTTTACCTCACCACCATTTTAACCACCCCCACGCTATTGCCTTGCGCTGTTATTTTGATGAAGTAAAGCCCTGCCTGCAACTGCCCTTTGTTTAGGCTAAACTCATTGCCGCTTTGGTTGCGGAGCTCTATTAATTTTTGCCCTACCAAATTATAAATTCCAATGTTTGCGTTATGTAGTGCCGTGTTGGTTCTTAAAATTGCATACTCATGCATGGGGTTTGGGGAGAGGGATATTGAAATCTTATCTTGATTAACTTCTTCTATAGCGGTTATTACTGTATTCTGGCAGTTGGTTTTTGGTATGGCCGAAGTATCACAGTTTAAGTAATTGCTAAAGTCTATTATGCCCAATGAAATATCGTCGTAGCCATCATAAATCTTCTTTGCTATGTTAGCTTTATTTGTATCGCACCAACATGTATTTTTTGCGTAAATGCTTTTACTTGTAGTATGAACCATATTATAATAAATGTTGTTGCATATTTTATTATTTGAATCAATTCTACACTCACCGTCTAATACAATACCAGTATCGTTTAAGGTAATTATATTATTAGTTGCTTGAAAGTTTTGATTGGACTGTACTATACCTTTTCCATTATTCATAATGACACAATTTTTTAGGATACACTGTACTTCATAAAGCGCAACTTTATTACTGCAGAACTTAGTATTTAATATATCAATTTGGTTCGCTTGGTAGATTCCATAATTGTTATTAATAAAAGTACAATTACTTATATTTTTGTAGCCAGCATAGATTGCAGTTGTATTCTTTGAAAAATAACAGCCATCAATTCTTGTTCTGTTGGACATCCCAGCATGACCGTCTATAGCTACGTTATTATTCTCAAATTTACATTGCTTAATATTTATTGGCTCACTGTTTCCATCAGTACCAGTAATTATAAAACCTACTGAACTATAATTAATTGCATTATATTTAATTGTTGCGCTTGCTGAAGTACCAATATTGATTTTTATCCCAACCCAAATCCCTTGGTATGGAGTTGAGGACGATGATGTAAATTCTATAGAGTCTGTTGCAGTTCCAACTGATATTAAATATCCCCTTATTTCAAGTACGACATCCTTATCAAACTTCACCACCACCCCAGGTTCTATGGTTAGGGTGTCGTTGGGGAAAAGGGTTACGTCTCCCGTTACTTGGTAGGGGCTTTTGGCAAGCGTCCATTTGGTGTTGGCGTAGATGCCTCCACTTACTTTTGTTTGCGCAGTAACGGTTGTGGCTGCGCTGCTTATTAAAAGCAGTAGGGCAGCAAAGAAAATTTTGTGTGGGTTTTTCATTGTAGTTTGTTTTTGGTTAGTCAAAGGTATTGGTATTTTTTAAATAGGCAAGTGGTGCTTTCTTTTTAGGTACTGTTTTCTGTATTTAGGGAAGATTCTTGAAGAATGACAGAACACCCATCGTCATTCTGTAAGAACCTCCCCTCGCATCAGCACTCTCTTTCTATCTCGCAGCAAGTTGCCTACTGAATGACGGAAGTGGTTGGCGTTTTTTTATAGCCTCACCCCAACCCCTCTCCAAAGGAGAGGGGCTTTCACCACCTGCTAACTTGGAATTGTAGTGCATTTGTCCCTTTCTGTTTTTTCCCTTCTTCCCGCCTTGGCGGGATGTCCGAAGGACGGATGAGGCTTGGGGTTGGGGTGAGGTCTCTCCAAAAAATTTCTCCCCTCCCCTGCAATAATCCATTGCTTGCCCGCGTTTGTTGGCTATTGCTTGCAATATTTTCAGTGCAGCCTATCACCCCTAATTAAAATATTGCAACCCCTTATAAAAATATTGCAAGCACCCTACAATAAATAGCAATCACCTGCGGTTGGATTGCAACCAAGGATGAAAATATTAAGACCCCTAACAAAAATATTAAAAGCAGTTTACAATAAATCGCAATCAATTGCCGTTGGATTGGCATCAGTATAAAAAAAATTACAACCACTAATAAAAATATTGAAACCACATTACAATAAATAATAATCACTTGGCGTTAAAAGGCAATCAACACAAAAATAATAACAACCATGAAAGAAAAAATAAACGACTCCTCTTGAAGAACATCAATCAGCCAGCAAACACAGCAGGCGGCTGTGCTACTCCCCGCCATCAAATTTTTTAAAATTAAAACACAAATTAAACAAACAAAAAAATGGATAAATTCCAACAAGCCAAATTGATGATGTATTTACTCATCAAAGGCATTATTAACACTGCAAATTCACTATGGGCTGGCAACATCCCATTTACTGCCAGCTTCGGGCTGCTATCAGGTTTAATCACCCAATTAGAGGCGCAACGCACCATTCAGGAGAACCCCATAACAGGGATAACAGCAGACAAAAAAGCTAAAAAAGATGCTGCCTTTGTACTGGGCTGGGCTACCATGAACCATGTAAAAAGTTGGGCTGTGGCTACTAATAACGCAGGTGTATTGGGCAAGCTTAAATACACCGAATCTCAAATGAAATCAGCCACAGGGGTAGAGTACGTGGGCATACTTACTACTATCTATAACACGGCGCAGGATAATGTAGGCTCTTTAAGCACTTATGGTGTTACTCCTACCACACAAACTGCGTATTTGGCTTCCATCACAGCGTTTAGCAATGTGCTCACAGACCCTATGAAGGCGGAAGAAGCGCGGGCAATTGCCACCGAAAACATTGCTACGTTGGAGGGGCAAATTGATGTTTTTCTGGAGACTCGTATGGATGTGGACATGGAAAATTATAGACTAAGCCAGCCTGATTTTTACAATCAGTATTTTAATAGCCGCGTGCCGGTGAAGCCCGGGGTGAACAAACGCGCACTTGAGCTTACTGTAATTGATAGCGTAACCCATTTGCCAATTGCTAAGGTTGTGGTAACCTATGATGATGCGCCTAAGAAACATAAAACCTCTGCCAAAGGAATTAGTTATATGCAGAACCTAACGCAAGATTCGCATACGGTGCATTTATCTTTAATAGGATATGTAAATAAAAGCCAGCAGTTTAACGTAATAAGTGGGGAGACTACAAAACTCACAGTGCAGTTGGTAAAAACCTCGTAGGTCTTAAAGACCTACGAGGTTTAGTAAGATAGAAGTTTGGTTTCTGATTTTTTTATGCGGGGGCGGCATCTCTTGAGTGGGGGTGCCGCCCTTTTTTAGGGGATGGGGGGATAAAAATTCCGCCCCTCACGTTTAGTGAAACTAGATATAAAAATAATAAGTAGTTTCGCAAAGCAAAAAGAAATAAACTTTAAAAAAATTATGGCATATAATGAGGGTTTAGCAGACAGAATTCGTGAAGCATTGCAGTACCAGCCAGATATTAAAGAAAAGGAAATGATGGGAGGCTTAACATTTATGGTAAATGATAAAATGTGCGTGGGGATTATTAAAGATGAAATGATGTGCCGCATTGACCCAAATTTCCATGAAACTGCCATAGAAAAAACCGGTTGCAGAACGATGGATTTTACAAAGCGCCCCATGAAAGGATATGTAATGGTGGAGGATATAGGGATGCACACAGATGAGGAATTTGATTATTGGATTAGCCTCTGTTTAGAGTTCAACAGCAAAGCAAAATCATCAAAAAAGAAAACAATTAAACAAACATAGAAATGAAAACAATGACTTGTAATCAACTTGGTGGCGCATGTGAAAAGGAATTTACAGCTAACACTTTTGAGGAAATGGCACAAATGAGTAAGCAACATGGGATGGAAATGTTCCAAAGTGGTGATGCCCCACACCTAGCTGCCATGGGTAAAATGCAAGAACTTATTAAAACCCCCACTGCTATGCAAGAATGGTTTGAGGATAAAAGAAATGAGTTTAATGCTTTGCCGGAGGACAAATAAATCTCTCTGGTCTTTCTTTGAGGCAGAGCCCCGCAAGAGGAGACAACTGACGGAATGAGGGTATTCATAACTCATAGTTCATAATTCATAGCTTTTTTCAAATTCTCCGTATATTCGTATCTGATTGCCAAATCTGTTTTTAATGAAGAAGCTCTTAAAACGCACTGCTCTCCTAATAATTTTAGCACTGTTTGCTTGCCTTAATTTGCAGGCAGGGGGCGGTATAAAACTCATAGAAAACAAAGGGCAATGGGATGCCAATATTTTATACAGGGGCTTCATACCCGGGGGGTGTTATTATCTAGAGAAAAACACTATCACTTATTATTTTTATGATGAGGCGGCATTGCATAAAGCCATGCATAACTTTACTAAACCTGTGGATATTAACTGCCATGTAGTAAAGCTGCATTTTACCGATGCTAACCCAAACCCCAAGGTGGTAGCAAGCAAGGCTAGCACAGAGTATTACAATTATATTTTGGGCAATGATGCCATCAAATATGCCCCCTATGTTAGGGCGCATAGTAAAGTAGTTTTAGAGAATTTATGGATAGGGATTGATATGGAAATAGTGGTGGATGATGAGGCGCTAAAGTATAATTTTATTGTGCATCCCGGCACTAAAACAGATAAGATAAAATTTTGGTATGAGGGGGCAAAAAGCATCATCAAAACAGAAGATGGTGCGCTGGATGTTACCACAAGCCTCACCGGAATTATTGAAGGAAAACCCGTGGCTTTCACCAATGAAAAAGGCAAACAAAAAAAGGTGAATTGCGCTTATGTAGTTGATGAAAATGCCGTAAGTTTTAAGTTGGGGAGTTATAATCATAAAGAGGATTTAGTGATAGACCCCGTGGTGATATTTGCCACTTACTCAGGCTCTGTGGCAGATAACTTTGGCTTTACCGCAACTTATGACCACCAAGGAAATGCTTTTAGTGGCGGGACAGTTTATGACGTAAAATTCCCGACTACAACAGGGGCATTTCAGGAGAAATATGCTGGGGGACATTCGGACTTTATCAAACAGATTTTTGGCAGAGATTGCGGCATATTAAAATATAGTGCAGATGGCAAAAGCCTGCTGTGGTGTACCTTCATTGGCGGTAGCCATAATGAACAACCCCATAGCATGGTGATTGACCGCAACAGCAATTTGCTTATCCTTGGTACCACAGAATCAAAGAACTTTCCTGTGACATCAGGCAGCTATGACAATAGCTATAATGGCAATGGAGATATTTTTATTACCAGCCTTAGCAAGGACGGTTCTTCGTTAGTGGGTAGTACCTATTTTGGAGGCAGCGGACAGGATGGTTTAAATGGAAATAATGAGGACTTCCCCAACGGAAATTTAACCTACAATTACGGTGACCGTTTTCGTGGTGAGATTATTATGGATAGCGCAGGGGATGCGGTGGTAGCCACATGCACAAGGTCATCAGACTTCCCGCTTAAAAATAATTTCCAAACCTTTAGCGGGGTGCAAGATGCGGTGTTTATCAAGATGACCACAGACTTAAAAACTCTCATGGTAAGTTCCGTGATTGGAGGGGCCAGTGAAGATGCTGCCTACGGAATTAATGTAGATAAAAATGGAGATTATTTTATGTGCGGTGGCACAGAAAGTTCCGACTTTCTCAACATCCCCGGGGGTAGAGATTCTACTTATAAGGGCAAGATAGATGGCTACCTGATTAAGCTATCAAGCAGTGGAAAATATATCCGCGGAACGTATGTGGGCACTACTGATTATGACCAATGTTTCTTTGTGCAATTGGATGATGCACAGAACGTATATGTGTATGGGCAAAGCCGTGGAAACATGCCGGTAATAGGCAATGTCTATTCAAATAAGGACGGGAAACAGTTTATTACCTGCTATGATAATTCATTAAAAACTATTGTGATGTCAACGGTAATTGGTACGGGTAGGGCAACGCCTGACCTCTCTCCATCAGCATTTTTGGTGGACCTCTGCGGGAGGGTTTGCATCACAGGTTGGGGTGGGGAATTGCTGCACTATTTTAAGGACAATAATAATGTAAAAGGGCTGCCCATAACCTCAGATGCTTTTCAATCAACTTCAGAGGATGGCTCTGATTTTTATTTGATGGTGCTCTCCAGAGGGCTTACCAAATTGGTGTACTCAACTTATATGGGTGGGGGTTATAGTGAGGAACATGTGGATGGTGGCACTTCCAGATTTGATAGAGATGGAAAGGTTTATCAATCCATTTGCGGTGGTTGCGGTGGCTACTCCGATTTCCCTACAACCAGTGGGGCATGGAGCCAAAAGAATAAAGGCAAACGCCCAAAAACGGGAGAAGGAGGTTGCAATAATGCCCTCCTAAAAATGGATTTAAACACCTCTTTCTACGCACCCTATGCCCATGATACAACCCTTATAATTACCGCAACCGAAGAACTGAATTATAGTTTTATGGTGAATGATTTTGATAGGGGAGACTCGGTATATGTGTCCTACTCAAGCAAAATATTTGATAATAAAAAGGTAGCTGCACCAACTGCTATTTTCGTAGGAGATAAAGGTTGGCGAAGTATAAAATGTAACCTCAACTGGAAGACAATCTGTGCCCACGCAAGTATTGATACTTACTATGTTTATCTTAATTATAAAGATGACGGCTGCCCAACACCACGCACCTCAAAAGGGCTAATTAAAATTGTGGTAAAAGCACCACCTACTCCAAAAACCCCGGGGATATTTTGCTTGCACAGATTGGATAATAATTCTATAAAAGTGGAATGGGGAGATTATAAAACAGACAAATATCTGGCTCAATATTACCTGATAAAAAGATTCCCTAATGGAACAACTACAGTGCTCACCACCTTTAAAGAACCTGTGCTCACGGGCAATTTTTTTATTGATAAGCAGGCTTTCAACCACCTAACTACGGATTACAGATACTTTATTTACGGGGCAAATATCTGCGGAACTATTAAAGATTCTACCAGAGAAATAAGTACTATTCCACGCAAAGATTCCATCCCAGATGCTGCGTATTTGTTTACCGTAACCGTGGAAAATAACAAAGCCCTCCGTGTGATTTGGTATAAGAGTGATAGAGATGATTTCTACCAATACACCCTCATGCGGAAGAAGAATGTTGCAGGCGAGGACTATAAAAATTATAAGTACATCTTCAATAAAAACGACACCACTTTCTTGGATGAAGCAGTGGATGTAAACAAATATTCTTACTGCTATAAAGTTTCCAGCGTTACCCAATGCGGCATCTTTAGCCCTGATGGAAACTGGGGGTGTTCCATTCTCTTAAAAGGCGATGCCATACCTTTTGAAAACCACCTCAACTTTACAGATTATCAAGGCTGGCAAGGGGGAGTTGGCAATTATGAAATCCATAGGCGGGAGGATGCAGCTTTCTTTTTAAGAGATAAAACTAAGCCAACAGAATTGGAGTATAACGATACTGCCCTCAACTTAGATTGGGGTTTATATCATTATAAAATTATTGGGATAGAAGGCGCAGGCGGTAGAAACGCAACAAGTACTTCCAATGAAATTACTTTGTTGCAACTGCCAATAGTATATGTGCCTAATGTGTTTACGCCCAACAGTGATGGCATCAATGATAGCTTTAATGCTGTGCATGCTTTTGTGAAAGATTACCACTTAAGGGTATTCAACAGATGGGGCGAAGATGTGTTTGACACCTACAACAAAAGGCATAGTTGGGATGGGATGTACAGAGGAAATAAACCCTTTAATAATGTGTTTATTTGGCAGGTGGAATACACTGGCTGGGATAGAGAAACCCATTACAAACATGGGAATGTAACGGAGGTGAAATAACCATAGTATTACCTCTGTCAAACTTCAATTTCTTTGGTTTACTTTTGAACCAAAATCATCACATGAAAATCAAACCTGAAGTCCTCATTTTCTTTCTGGCTTTAATGGCTGTTTTTTATTTTACGGGGGTATTTAAAACGCTACCTCTGCGCCCACAAGGCATACATGTTTGGGGGCAAACGGATAGGGCTTCTGTAGCACGAAACTATGCACAGGAAGATATGAATTTCTTCTTGCCAAGAACCCACCATACCAATGATGCAACGGGCATAACGGGCTGCGAGTTTCCGGCAGTGAATTACTTAGCTGCTATTTGTTATAAAATCTTTGGATTTAATGAGTTTTGGTACCGCCTTATCATGACAATATTTATGGCAGCAGGGCTTATGTTTGCCTTTATGTTTTCAGCAAAACTTTTAGAGAATCCTATACTTGCATGCGGGGTAGTTTTATGTTGGTATCTCTCCCCTGTTTTATGTTATTACACACCTAATTTTTTCCCTGATGCCGCAAGCCTTGGGTTGACATTAATAGCCTGGTATTTCTTCTTCAATTATCTGGAATCCAAATCTAAAAAGGCCATATTACTATGGGCAATCTTCTCTGCTTTGGCGGGGCTGATTAAAATAACTTCTTTGATAAGTGTTGTTGCAATTGTATGTATCATTATTTTGGATTATTTCCACTTTTTTAGGAAGAGTATTATCCCAAATGCAGGTAGATTTTTGTTAGGAGTTTTGTGCATCTTTTCGGCGGTGGCTGCATGGTATTTATATGCCAATAGTATCACCCATAAATACTGGGATAGCAGCTATTCCCCAACTGTAATTTTTATGCTTAAAATCAATATGGCAAACACTTGGGCAGAGGCAAGAGAGGTACTAAAAGTAATAAGAGAAGATTGGCTGTTTGAGTACTATAATCCTGCTATGTGGGGAGTGTTGGTTTTATCCATTTTGCCATTGCTTATTTTTATAAAAAAGGTAAACAGATTATTGGCAACTATCACCCTTTTACTTTACTGCGGAAGCCTCATTTTTATGGTGGCTTTCCTTAACCAATTTCATGACCACGACTATTACTTTATTGCACTAATGCCTGCCTTTCTTTTTCATTTAATTTTGTTGATGGATTTGGTGAAATCTGCTGCTGGCATCAAAGGAATTTCTGTAGCAGTTGCAACTCTGGCCTTGGTAATTTATTCCGTTTCCTATGCGCATAAGAACAACAAAAAAAGATACTCAGGATATAAATATGATTGGCATTATGATGCCTTGCAGGATATAGAACCTTACTTAAAATCTATTGGGGTAGAGCCCTCAGAAAAGGCTTGTGTTATTTATGATTTCAGTTTTAATGTAGCCCTTTATTTTGCTAATGTAAAGGGATGGAGTATGTGGCCAGAGCCCTACCATCCGCAAACTTATCCGGCGGATTTCCCCATGAAGTATAATGTGAAATACTTCATAGTGAGGGATACCGATTATTTAAAGAAACAAGGAGTGTCAGATTACTTCGGTAAAAAAATTGGTGAGCATAAAGGCATTGAGATTTATCTCGCAAAAAACTATAAGGGCAACTAATTTCGCCTCAAACTTCAACTATGAATTTATCTGTCATCATCCCGATTTATAACGAAGAAGGAAATATAAAACTGCTCTACGAAAGGCTGACTTCTGTTGTTGGAAAAATGAATCTTTCCTACGAATTGGTCTTTGTAAATGATGGTAGTAAGGATTCGTCTCTTGAAATTATTAAGCAGTATGCAGCACAACATCCTGAAATAAAATATATAAATCTTAGTAGAAACTTCGGACATCAAATCGCCGTTTCTGCCGGGATTGATAATGTGGTTGGCAACGCTGTAGTAATTATTGATGCTGACCTGCAAGACCCTCCCGAACTCATTGAACCCATGTACAAAATGCTCAATGAAGGATATCAGGTTGTGTATGCAAAACGCAAACAACGCAAAGGCGAAAGCTTGCTAAAACTCATCACAGCAAAACTCTTTTACCGCACAATTGATAGGCTCACAGATATTGATATACCGTTAGACACAGGTGACTTTAGAATCATGGATAAACGGGTAGTAGATGTGCTGAAACTTATGCCAGAAAAGCATAAATTTTTGAGGGCACAAATCTCATGGATTGGGTTTAAGCAAGGCTTTGTAACCTATGACAGGGATGAACGCCACGCAGGCAAAACTGGCTATACTTTTAGCAAGATGTTTCGCTTTGCATTGGATGGAATTACTGCCTTCTCCAGCACGCCTTTGAGGCTTGCATCTTATGCAGGTTTTGTGGTATCAGGCATTACTTTTTTATTGATGATTTATGCCTTGGTTTCTAAGTTCGTTTACCATGATGTAATTGAAGGATGGACTTCTCTAATCCTTTGCGTGCTCTTTATTGGCGGCATACAACTTTTGGTGATTGGCATAATAGGAGAATACATTGGCAGAATGGCAGATAATATCCGCAACCGCCCCCTTTATATTATTGGCGAAACGAATATTAAGAAGGAGTAGGTCAATAAATAACAAGGTAAAACTTGACTGAAATTATTCAATCCTACTTAAACCTATACTGCCATCCAATCCTTAATAAACCATTATTTTTTGTGTTGAAATATCTCCTTGAGAAGTTATTATTTTAACCAAATATATCCCACGAGGTTGGTTACCCATAGGGAGGTAGATGGAACTCTCAGAAGTTGTTTGATTAACTATTGTAGCACCAAGGGAGTTGGTAATAAATATCTGCACTTTTGCAGAGATTTTATGGATGATTATTGAAGAGGTTTGGG